>NZ_JBHWVI010000027.1:0-62189 GCF_042737005.1 Streptomyces sp. NPDC060027 | reverse complement strand
CCGGGGAAGCCGCCCGGCGGTCCGCCCGCCTCGGCGTTCGGACCGCCCTGCGCGTTGCCGCCGGGTGCCTCGCCGCCGAAGCCGCCCCGGCCACCGCCGGGACCGCCGCCGAAGCCTCCGCTGCCCGTGGTCGGCCCCGCGGTCGGGTTGGTGCCGCCCATGCCGCCGCCCGGGCCGCCACCGGCCGCCGCGGGTTCGGCGATCGCGTACGCCGCCGGGCCGGCGAGGGCCGCGACGACCGCAGCGGTCACGGACGCCGTGAACAGCCGCGCGCGGTTGCCGGAGCGGAAGAGGAACAGGCCGGTGATCGCCGACGCCATGACCACCGCGACGGCCGGCCACAGCCAGCCGTTCCAGTCGGCGGTCCGGCGCAGCAGCACGACCGCCCAGATCGCGGTGACCGCGAGTCCGGCCGGCAGCACCCACCGCCACCGGGCGTCCTGGCCGCGGAAGGCGCGCAGCAGCATGACACCGCCCGCGCCGGTCAGGGCCGCGATGCCGGGGGCCAGCGCGGTCGTGTAGTAGGGGTGCATGGTGCCCTCGGCCATGCTGAACGTCAGATGGTGCAGGACGGTCCAGCCGCCCCACAGCAGCAGCGCGGCGCGCTCGGGGTCGGTGCGCGGCGCACGTCCGCACAGCACCAGCCCGCCGACGAGCGCGATGCCCGCGAAGGGCAGCAGCCAGGAGATCTGGCCGCCGAGGATGTCGTTGAACATCCGGCCGAGGCCCGCGGTCCCGGCGAAGGTGCCGCCTCCGCCGCCCCCGCCGCCTCCGCCGTTGCCCTCGCCGCCCAGCACCCGGCCCAGGCCGTTGTAGCCCATGATCAGGTCCCAGGCGGAGCCGTCCGTGGAGCCGCCGATGTACGGGCGCTCGTCGGCCGGCACGAGCGAGACGGCGGCCGCCCACCAGAAGCTCGCGACGGCCAGGGCCACGGTGGCGAGCAGCAGGTTGCGGACCTTCTTCGCCCAGCCGAGCCGGGAGGCGTACACGTACACGGCGAAGACGGCGGGCAGGGCGATGTACGCCTGGAGCATCTTGGTGTTGAACGCGAGCCCGAAGCAGACCGCCGAGCCGAGCAGCGGCAGCAGCCGGCCGTCGCGGGTGGCCCGCAGGCCGAGGGCCGCGGCCGCGACCATCAGCAGGACCAGGGTGGTGTCGGGGTTGTTGTCGCGGTTGATGGCGACCGTGATCGGGGTCAGCGCGAGGACCAGCGCGGCCACCGCGGCCGCGGGGTGGCCGAAGACCCGCTTCACGGAGGAGTGCAGGATCCAGATCGTGCCGAGTGCGGCGGCGACCGTCGGCGCCATCATCTGCCAGGTCCCGAAGCCGAGGACCCGGCAGGACAGACTCATGATCATGAGAGCGAACGGCGGCTTGTCGACCGTGATGAAGTTCCCGGCGTCGAGCGAGCCGAAGAACCAGGCCTTCCAGCTCTGCGTACCGCTGAGCACCGCGGCGCTGTAGAAGCTGTTGAGGCCGGAGGCCGACAGGTTCCAGGAGTACAGGACCGCGGCCAGGACGAGGATCGCGAGCAGCGCGGGCAGCGACCAGCGCGGCGCGGCCGGCGCCGTCTCCGCGGGCTCCGCGTGCGCGGGCGCCGGCGGCGGGGCGTGGGGAGTCGTGGGGGCGTCGGGCAAGGGGTCAGTGGCAGACGTCACCACCGCACCATGACGCGAAGCGATGGGTGCGGACTGTGGTCCGCCTGGGTCTGAGCTGTGCGTCCGGACCCCGCCCCCGGAACACCCGAACCTCCGCCCCGGGAACACCCGGACACCCGGACACCCGTCCTGGGAACACCCGAACCTCCGCCCCGGGAACACCCGAACCCCCGCCCCGGGAACACCCGGACACCCGGACACCCGTCCCGGGAACACCCGGACACCCGGACACCCGTCCCGGGAACACCCGGACACCCGTCCCCGGAACACCCGAACGCCCTCCTCAGAACACCCGTACAACTTTCGGACGTTCCGGCGAGTCATCTGGGGCGAGCGCGCCGGGGGCGCGTTCGTATCGCTTCAAGGGGATGGGAAGCCTCCATGACTCACCGGATATCCCGGGCTGCCCGTGTGCTCGCAACGAGCCTTGGTGCCGCGGTGATCGTGCCGATCGCGATCGCCGCGGCCCCGGCCGGTGCCGCGCCGGCGCCGACGGTCAGCTGTACGTCGAGCAAGGCCGGTCTGGCCGCCAAGCTGCAGACGGACATCACCGCGGCGCTCGCGAACCGCAGGGGCACCGTCGCGGTCGGACTGTACGACCGCTCGACGAACACGACCTGCACACTCCGCGCCACCACCTCGTTCGACTCGGCCAGCACGGTGAAAGTCACCGTCCTCGCCACGCTGCTGTGGGACGCGAAGAAGCACAACCGCTATCTGACGAGCACCGAGACCTCGCTCGCCACCAAGATGATCACCCAGTCGGACAACGCCTCGACCACCAAGCTGTGGAACCAGCTCGGTCTGACGAAGATCAAGGGCTTCCTGACTGCGGCCGGGATGACGAAGACCACACCGGGCACCGGGGGCTACTGGGGTCTCACCCAGATCAACGTCACCGACGAGCAGAAGCTGCTCAAGCTCGTCACCGCCAAGAACACGGTGCTGAGCGACAACTCCCGCGCGTACATCCTGAAGCTCATGGGCCAGGTCGTCTCCTCGCAGCGCTGGGGGACACCGGCCGGGGCGCCCTCGACGGTCGCCGTGCACGTCAAGAACGGCTGGCTCTCGCGCTCCTCGAACGCATGGCGGGTGCACAGCCTCGGCACCTTCAACGGGGGCGGCCGCGACTACATGATGTCGGTGCTCACCGTCGGCAGCAGCACCATGGACTACGGCGTCGCCACCATTCAGGCCGTCGCCAAGGTCATCCACAAGGACCTCGTGCCGATCACCGTCACCGCCCAGCGGTACACGCCGACGACGACGCCGAAGGAGGCGTTCCCGGCCGTTCCCGCGAACTGAACCGCGGCGTATTCCCCCGTCCGCCCGCCAGGCAGCCCCGCCCGGCGGGCGGACGAATTGTTGCGGAGGGATGAAATCCGCTTCGTTCGGCGTTGGTGCCTTCCGGCGGAGTGAGATCTACGGAAGGCACCGGAGTGGCAGCGGAGCGGGGATGGGCCCGGCGGCTCGCCGGGTACGCGTGGCGGTACCCGAAGGACGTGGTGCTCGCGCTCGGCTCCTCGCTGGGCGGCATGGCCGTGATGGCGGTCGTCCCGCTGATCACCAAGGTGGTCATCGACGACGTCATCAGTGATCACAGCCGCGGCATGGCCCCCTGGGCGGGCGCGCTGCTCGGCGCCGCCGTCCTCGTCTACGTCCTCACCTTCATCCGCCGCTACTACGGCGGCCGGCTCGCCCTCGACGTCCAGCACGATCTCCGTACCGACATGTACGGGACGATCACCCGGCTGGACGGGCGGCGCCAGGACGAGCTGTCCACCGGGCAGGTCGTGGGCCGCGCGACCAGTGACCTCCAGCTGATCCAGGGCCTGCTCTTCATGCTCCCGATGACCATCGGGAACATCCTGCTCTTCCTGATCTCCCTCGGGATCATGGCCGCGCTGTCCCTGCCGCTCACCCTGGTCGCGCTGGCCGTCGCCCCGGCCCTGTGGTTCGTCGCCAAGCGCAGCCGCTCCAAACTGCACCCGGCCACCTGGTACGCGCAGGCGCAGGCCGCCGCCGTGGCGGGAGTGGTCGACGGCGCCGTCAGCGGCGTCCGCGTGGTGAAGGGCTTCGGGCAGGAGGACCAGGAGACCGGCAAGCTGCGCGAGGTCGGGCGGCGGCTCTTCGCGGGGCGGCTGCGGACCATCCGGCTGAACGCCAAGTACACCCCGGCCCTCCAGGCCGTGCCCGCCCTCGGCCAGGTCGCGATGCTCGCCCTCGGCGGCTGGCTGGCGGTGCGCGGCCAGATCACGCTGGGCACCTTCGTGGCGTTCTCCACGTACCTCGCGCAGCTCGTCGGGCCGGTGCGGATGCTGGCCGTCGTCCTCACCGTCGGGCAGCAGGCCCGCGCCGGCGCCGAGCGGGTCCTGGAGCTCATCGACACCGAGCCGTCGATCAAGGACGGCACCAAGGCCCTGCCGGCCGACGCGCCCGCCACCGTCGAGTTCGACGACGTGTCCTTCTGGTACGAAGAGGGCCGGCCGGTCCTGGACGGGCTGAGCTTCGAGATCCGGCCCGGCGAGACCCTCGCCGTCGTCGGCTCGTCCGGCTCCGGCAAGTCGACGGTCTCGCTGCTGATGCCCCGCTTCTACGACGTGACGCACGGCGCCGTCCTCATCGGCGGGCACGACGTCCGCGAGCTGACCACGGAGTCCCTGCGCGCCGCGATCGGGCTCGTCCCCGAGGACTCCTTCCTCTTCTCCGACACCGTGCGCGCCAACATCGCCTACGGCCGCCCCGACGCCAGCCAGGACGAGATCGAGACCGCGGCCCGTGCCGCCCAGGCCGACCGGTTCATCGCGGAGCTGCCCGGCGGCTACGACACCACGGTCGGCGAGCACGGACTCACCCTCTCCGGAGGGCAGCGCCAGCGCGTCGCGCTCGCCCGCGCGATCCTCACCGACCCGCGGCTGCTCGTCCTCGACGACGCCACCTCCGCCGTGGACGCCCGGGTCGAGCACGAGATCCACGAGGCGCTGAAGCACGTCATGGAGGGCCGCACCACCCTGCTGATAGCGCACCGGCGCTCCACCCTGAACCTCGCCGACCGCATCGCCGTCCTGGACGGCGGCCGGCTCGCCGACATCGGCACCCACGACGAGCTCCAGGCCCGCTCCGCGCTCTACCGGCGGCTGCTCACCGACCCCGACGAGCTGGGCGGTGTCTCCCCGGGACACGCCCTGCCGGCGGCGCCGCGGGAGGACACGTCCGTACGTGACGAGCTGGACGCCGAGTTCGACGCCGAGCGCGGGGTGACGCCGCACCTGTGGACCGGCGACCGCGAGCCCAGGGACAACGCGCTCGCCGGGATGCCCGCCACCCCGGGACTCCTCGCGCAGGTCGAGGCGCTGCCCCCGGCCACCGACGTCCCGGACGTCGACGAGGCCCGCGCGGTCGCGGCCGAGGACTCCTACGGACTGCGCAGACTGCTGCGCGGCTTCGGGGCCCCGCTGCTCATCAGCCTCGCCCTGGTCGCCGTCGACGCGGTGATGACGCTGCTGCTGCCCATCCTGATCCGGCACGGCATCGACCAGGGAGTCACGCGGCTCGCGCTCGGCGCGGTGTGGGCGGCGGCCGCGCTCGCGCTGGTCACCGTGCTCGTCCAGTGGGCGGCGCAGATCGGCGAGACCCGGATGACGGGCCGGACCGGCGAGCGGGTCCTGTACGCGCTGCGCCTCAAGATCTTCGCGCAGCTCCAGCGCCTCGGCCTCGACTACTACGAGCGGGAGCTCACGGGCCGGATCATGACCCGGATGACGACCGACGTCGACGCGCTGTCCACGTTCCTGCAGACCGGGCTGGTCACCGCGTTCGTCTCCGTCGTCACCTTCTTCGGCATCATGGTCGCCCTGCTGGTGATCGACGTACAGCTGGCGCTGGTCGTCTTCATGGCGCTGCCGCCGCTGGTCATCGGCACGTTCTTCTTCCGCCGGGCGAGCGTCAAGGCGTACGAACTGGCCCGTGAGCGGGTCTCCGTGGTCAACGCCGATCTCCAGGAGTCGGTGTCCGGGCTGCGGATCCTCCAGGCGTTCCGGCGCGAGGACGCGAGCGCCCGGCGGTTCGCGGAGGGCAGCGACAGCTACCGCAGGGCCCGGATCCGCGGGCAGTGGCTGATCTCCGTCTACTTCCCGTTCGTCCAGCTGCTGGCCTCGGGGGCCGCGGCGGCCGTGCTGATCGTGGGCGCTCACCGGATCGACTCCGGCACGCTCACCACCGGCGCGCTGGTCGCCTACCTCCTCTACATCGACCTGTTCTTCGCTCCCGTGCAGCAGCTCTCGCAGGTCTTCGACGGCTATCAGCAGGCCACCGTCTCGCTGGGCCGCATCCAGGAGCTGCTCAGGGAGCCGACGTCGACGAAGGCGGCCGACGAGCCGCTGGAGGTGCGGTCGCTGCGGGGCGAGATCGCCTTCGAGGACGTCGGCTTCGCGTACGGACCGGCGGACGAGGCCCAGGAGGCGCTCAGCTCGGTGTCGTTGCGTATCCCCGCCGGGCAGACCGTCGCCTTCGTCGGGGAGACCGGCGCGGGCAAGTCGACGCTGGTGAAGCTGGTCGCGCGGTTCTACGACCCGACGGGCGGGCGGGTGACGGTCGACGGCACGGACCTGCGCGACCTCGACATCACCGCCTACCGGCACCGGCTCGGTGTCGTCCCCCAGGAGGCCTACCTCTTCCAGGGCACCGTCCGCGACGCGATCGCCTACGGCCGTCCGGGCGCCACCGACGCAGAGGTGGAGGCCGCCGCCCGCGCGGTCGGCGCCCACGACATGATCGCCACCCTGGACGGTGGCTATCTCCACGAGGTCGCCGAGCGCGGCCGCAACCTCTCCGCCGGCCAGCGCCAGTTGATCGCGCTGGCCCGCGCGGAACTGGTCGATCCGGACGTCCTGCTCCTCGACGAGGCGACGGCCGCGCTGGACCTGGCGACGGAGGCCCTGGTCAACCAGGCCACCGACCGGCTGGCGGGCCGCCGTACGACGTTGGTGGTCGCCCACCGGCTGACCACGGCCGCCCGAGCGGACCGGGTCGTGGTGATGGACCACGGCCGCGTCACCGAGGACGGCACCCACGACGAACTGCTCCGGCTCGACGGCCGATACGCCGCGTTGTGGCGGACGTTCGTGGGCGCCCCGGAACCCGAGGAGCCCGTCAGCTCCTCTGCTTGATGTCGGAGATTTTCTTCGTCGCCAGATCCGACTGCACCGTCAGATAGGTGTACGTCGGATGCCGGTCGGAGCCCCAGGTCAGCCGGACCGTCGACCACGTGTGCCCGGCGCCGCTGTCGCCCGGTGTCACCTTCCAGGCGCGCGGCACGTCCTGGGCGCGCAGCACCCCGTCGGCGTGCCGGCGGTTCTCCCAGGTCGTCAGGCGGGAGCGGAGCCCCGAGGTCAGGTAGAAGGACCGCAGCTGGGTGCTGAGGCGGCCCGAGCCGGAGTCGGTCACGGCGTCGATGTAGGAGCCGTAGAAGTCGGCCACGCGGTCGTAGGCGGGGCCGTTGCTCCCGCTGCGGGCGGGCGGTGGGGCGGTGGAGCGCGCGACGGCCGGTACGGAGGCACCGGCGGTGATCAGAAGGGCCGCGGCGACGAGTGCGCGGCCGGTCGTGCGGGAGGGCTTGATGCCGGACATGAACTACCGCCTTTCGTTTCCTGATCAGTTGGACCCCGGCTAAACGGGCACGGTTGCCCTGAAAAAGGAAAAGACCTCGCACGGGTGAAACAAGGATCGACAGCGGTGTCCCCGCGGTGCGCAACCATCCGCCGTACGTCCTGCGTCCGTACACCAGTACGCTGATTGCTGCGGGAGGGACGACAGTGGACAGTGGTGCGATACGCCGACGGCTGGCGCTCGGCGTGGCCGTGCTGACCGCGTCCGGGCTGCTCGCGCTCGTGAGCCCGGGGAGCGCGCAGGCCGCCGCCGCCTCCTGCTCGGGCCGCAAGGTCCGCACGCTGACCTTCGCGACCGGTTCCGTACGCGTGTACAAGCGCGGCGGCTATGTCTGCGCGGTGACCCTCCCCAAGGCGCACGGCTCCCGCAAGCGGATGTCCGTCAGCGTGCAGGCGCGCGGCGGCCGGCCGGTGATCGACTCGGGGCACTTCGCGCATCACGCGGGCCCGGTGACCGTGTACGCGGGCCACCGTTGCGTCCGGATCAAGGGCGCGGTCGGCTCGGGCTCCATGAGCTCGGGCTGGATCCTCTGCTGAGCCGTACCGCCTCGGTAACCCTCGCGTCCCGACGCCGCCGGCCGGCCCGGCATCCTCCGCCGCTTCACCGAAAGTCCACAGGGTTGGCCCAAGAACCCCTGGTGTCACAGGAGTTGCTCCGCTAGGTTCCGGCGGACATCTGCGTATTCCCAGGGGAGGGTGCATGCGCAAGGCGCTCAGATGGCTGCTGGCGCTCACCGTGCTCATAGGCACGATGAGCACGGCCGGGGCGGCCACCGCCGCCCAGCCGGAGGCCACCGGCACGACCGGCACGACCGGTACCACCGGCACGACCGACGAGGACATCCTGGACCGGCTTCTCGCGATCCCGGGCATGAGCCTGATCCAGGAGAAGCCGTACACCGGCTACCGGTTCTTCGTCCTGAACTACACCCAGCCGATCGACCACCGGCACCCGTCCAAGGGCACGTTCCAGCAGCGCATCACGGTGCTGCACAAGGACACCGCGCGCCCGACGGTCTTCTACACCGGCGGCTACAACGTCTCCACCACCCCGAGCCGACGCGAGCCGACCCAGATCGTGGACGGCAACCAGGTCTCGATGGAGTACCGCTTCTTCACGCCGTCCCGGCCCGACCCGGCCGACTGGTCCAAGCTCGACATCTGGCAGGCGGCCAGCGACCAGCACCGCATCTTCCGGGCCCTGAAGCCGGTCTACGGCAAGAAGTGGATCTCCACCGGCGGCTCCAAGGGCGGCATGACCGCCACGTACTACGAGCGCTTCTACCCGCGCGACATGGACGGAGTCGTCGCCTACGTCGCGCCCAACGACGTCGTCAACGACGAGGACTCGGCGTACGACCGCTTCTTCGCGGGTGTCGGCACCAAGGAGTGCCGCGACAAGCTGAACGCCGTGCAGCGCGAGGCCCTGGTGCGCCGGGAGCCGCTGGAGAGGAGGTACGCGGCGTACGCCGCCGACAACGGCTACACCTTCACCACGGTCGGCAGCCTCGACAAGGCGTACGAGGCGGTCGTCCTCGACTACGTGTGGGGCTTCTGGCAGTACAGCCTGCTGGCGGACTGCGACACGATCCCGGCGAACGCCAAGTCCGCCACCGACGACGCGATCTGGAACTCCGTCGACTCGATCTCCGGCTTCTCCTTCTACACCGACCAGGGTCTTGAGCCGTACACCCCGTACTACTACCAGGCGGGCACCCAGCTGGGCGCGCCGACGATCCACTTCCCGCACATCGAGAAGAGGTACCTCCGCTACGGCTACCAGCCCCCGCGGAACTTCGTGCCGCGCTCCGTCCCGATGAAGTTCCGGCCCTCGGCGATGCGTGACGTGGACGGCTGGGTCCGCCACCACGCGCACCACATGCTGTTCGTCTACGGCCAGAACGACCCGTGGGGCGCCGAGCGCTTCCGCCTCGGCTCCGGGGCGCGCGACGCGTACGTCTTCACGGCGCCGGGCCTGAACCACGGCGCCAATGTCGCGGGGCTCGTCGCCGACCAGAAGGCGCTGGCCACCGCCCGCATCCTCGCGTGGGCGGGTGTCGCCTCCGCGACGGTCCAGGCGAACCCGTCGGCGGCCAGGCCGCTCGCGGCGTTCGACGCGAAGCTGGACCGGCGTGACGTCGAACGCGACATGACGTTGCGTCCGTAGCGTCCCGGCTGCGCCCGCCCCCGGCTCACAGCGGGCGGGCGCAGCCCACCGGCCTGGCACCGCCGAGTTCGACGTAGAGCTCCGTGGCGGACGGGCACTCGGAGCGGGCCGTGACCGCCGACGTCACCTTGTACTCCGGGCTCTTCTCGCCGGTGCCGTCGCACGCCGTCTCGCGGACCTGCCCGCGGCCCGCGCCGTGGACGCAGTCGCCGACGACGGTGCGGGGACCTCCGCCGCCGCCCGGGTCGCCGGGGTGCGGGGGTTCGAGCTTGCGCATGCAGGCGTAGCCCCGCGGGACGGCGCCGTCGCCGTCCTCGTCGGAGGCGGGCCTGGACTCGCTGATGTGCAGGACGAAGTCCGTGGTCGCCGGGCAGGACGGGCCGTCCGTGACCTTGCCCTCGTAGCGGGCGATCACCCGGGCGGCGGCCCGTTCACTGGTGCAGGGCACCTCCGTGAAGCTGGTCGTGCCGAAGGAACTGCACTCGTCGCGGGCGAGGAAGACCGATCCGTAGCCGGAGGGGCGCGTCGAGGCCGGTGCCGGGCCGGGTCCGGCGCCCGAGTCGGACCAGCGGTCGCAGCCCGCGAGGGCGGCCGAGGCCAGCAGCAGGGCGCACAGCATTCCCCCGGTACGCCGACACACCGAGCTGGCCCGCATGGCTTCCCCCCAACCCCCGGCCCAGCGTGACCCGCCGGGGCGGGCACACGCCAGACACGTGGCTTCCTTTGGCTCACTTGGGGGTGGGGCTCCGGGTGGGCTGCGTACGGCTAGTACGTCAACCCGTACCCGATCGGATACAGCACCTGCGCCGGGTCGTCCGCCCGCTGCACCGGAACCGGCAGCTTGCCCCGCGGGTCCACCCGGCCGGCGATCACCCGGGCGGCGGCGCGCAGTTCCACGTCGGTCCAGGAGTAGGCGGCCAGACAGGCGCCGACACCGGGGAGCTGGGCGACGTCGTACGGGTTGCGGATGGCGACGGCGATCACCGGGACACCCGTCGCGAGGAGGCCCTCGACCAGGGTCTTCTGGGAACCGGTCGCCGTGACGTTGTACGTCCCGACGACCACCGCGTCCGCGTCGGCCGCCGCCGCGACGGCCTTGGCGATCGTCGCCGCCGAGGGTGCCGTACCCGTGGACAGGGCCGTCGCCGTGAAGCCCAGCTCGGTCAGCGCACCGGCGAGAACGGCGGTGGGCGGCCCGTCGGACAGTGAGGGGGAGGCGGGATCGGCGCCCACCACCAGCACCTTCGGGGTGCGTCGCCGGGACAGCGGGAGCAGCCCCTCCTTGTTGACCAGCAACGTGGTGGTGCGCTCGGCGATCCGGTCGGCCGTCCTGAGGTGTGCCGGGGTGCCGACCACACGGTCGACGGCCGCGTCCCGGACGTAGGGGTCGGTCAGCAGCCCGAGCTTCGACTTGAGCCGCAGGACGCGCAGGATCGACTCGTCGAGGCGGGCCTCGGTCAGCTCGCCGCCGCGTACGGCGTTGAGCACCGCGTTCCACGCGACGTTCAGGTCGGGCGGGTTGAGGAGCTGGTCGACACCGGCCTTGAGAGCGAGGACGGGGACGCGGTCGTCGCCGTATTTCGTGCGGACGCCCTCCATACCCAGCGAGTCCGTCACCACGACGCCGTCGTAGCCGAGTTCCCCGCGCAGGATGCCGGTGAGGATCGGGTGCGAGAGGGTCGCGGGGTCGCCGGCCGGGTCGAGCGCCGGAACCATGATGTGCGCGGTCATGATCGAGTCGATGCCGGCGCGGATCGCCGCCCGGAAGGGCACCGCGTCGAGGGTCGACCACAGTTCACGGCTGTGGGTGATGACGGGGAAGCCGAAGTGGCTGTCGACGGCGGTGTCCCCGTGGCCGGGGAAGTGCTTGGCCGTGGCCGCGACGCCCGAGCCCTGGTAGCCCTTCACCTCGGCCGCCACCAGGCCCGCCACCGCGTCCGGGTCGGCACCGAAGGAGCGGACACCGATCACCGGGTTGGCCGGGTTGACGTTCACATCGGCGACGGGGGAGTAGTCCTGGCGGATGCCGAGCGCGCGCAGTTCGGCCCCGCCGACGCGGCCCACCTCCCGGGCGTCGGCCCGCGAGCCGCCCGCGCCCAGCGCCATGGCGCCCGGGAACAGCGTCGCGGGCTTGCCCACCCGAGCCACTATCCCGTGTTCCTGGTCGGTGGAGATGAGCAGGGGCAGTCCGCGCGGCTGCTCCAGCGAAGCCCGCTGGATCCCGTTCGACAGCGCGGCGACCTGATGCGGATCGCGGGTGTTGTGCGCCCAGGAGAAGTAGATGATCCCGCCGACGCGGTACTTGGCGATCAGCTCGGCGGCCGTGCGGACGCCGATCTCCTTGAGGTTGGCGTCGATGTCGGCCTGGTCGGGCGCGGTGGCCGAATGGCCGTACACCCGCATCACGAACAGCTGGCCGACCTTCTCCTCCAGGGTCATCCGGGAGATGAGGGCGCGCAGTGCCTTGTCGCCGTGCGGGCCGGTCTCGGCCGCGTGGGCGTGGGGGCCCGCGGCCAGCGCGGCGGTGACGCCCGCGGTGGCCGCGAGAACCGTACGCCGGGAGGGTCTTGACGGTCTGTCCGGCTCGGTCGGCCCGGACGGTCTTGCGGTGCTTCCCGTGCTGGAGTCGCGCACAAGCGCTCCTTCCCTCGTGAAGGAAACTTCCGAGGAGCCACGAATATCCGGGAAGTTTCTTCCAGTCAAGGGTGTGCACAGTATCCGGGAAGGGGCCGTCACCGGCGCAGTTGGAGGGGGGCGCGCCGGTGACGGCGTGCTGTCGGCCGCAGGCGGCGGAGAGGGTTGGTCAGCGATCGCAGCCAGCAGCGAAGCCGACACCGCACCGCGGTGACTCATCCGGCAGCATGCGCATGGGACGAAGCCGTCAGGTGGTGGGTTCCCCTGTTCCGGGAATTCGGTACCGGTGTGTCTGCCGGGTTGCGAGGTGTCGGCCGACGGAGGCCGTGGCCCCCGTCGGCCCCTGGAACGGACGGATGCGCTACCTGCCCTGGACCCAGACCACGACCAGTGAGACGGCGGCTGTTCCGATGGCGGTTCCGATAGCGGCCGTGGCGCCGCGGATGGCGTGGCTGGCTGTCGCCCTTCCCCACGTGTCCCACAGTTTTCGTGCCGCTGTGAGGATGACGCGGGCGACAGAGTCGCTAGACTTCATGGGTGGAGTGCCCTTCTTGGATCATTGCGTGAGAGTGCTCTGCGCGGGAGCCCCTGGCCGGATGCTTGCCGGCAAGGCCTGGGGGCTCCCCTTTACGTTGTCGATCATTTCGACAACCGTCCGGGGTGGATAAGTCATCCTATGGTCGCATCGATCCATGAACCTCCGTTTTGCTGTACATGAGTGAATTAACTGCCCGAAATTCAACCTTGTCAGGGTTGAATGGATCACCCATAATTCTCCTTGCCCTCAGGTGAGGCATTGGAGGTATGGTGAGCCGTCCTGATTCGGTCTGGAAAAAGAGCAGCTACAGTGGGACGAGCAATTGTGTTGAAGTGGCGATTGCGGAAACTGTTCTGATCCGCGACTCGGGTGGATTCCGGGTTCCCTTCATTGAGTGCGGATCGGGTGCCTGGCGTTGCTTCATCCGGAATCTTGTCCTCCCGGGGGAAGGATGTCCCGACTGATTTCGACGGCGTAATTCCTTTCGACTTTCCAGAACGCGTCCAGATAGTCGGCCGGATCCTTCCGCTTGCTGGTCCGCGGAGTTTTCTCGCTGAGGATGACGTCGCCGTCGGGGTTTTCGAGGAACGTCACCAGGTCGTCGTCGGCGCTGGAGGACTCGAAGATGTGGCAGGGGCCCCGGAACAACGGATAGTAGGCGCCGGCTGTGAACGGCACGTAGAACACGTTCACGTTGGGTGTCTCGTTGATCCTGAGGAGTGCCTCGTGCTGCTGCCGCATGATGGCCGCGTTGCCGACCCGCCGGTGCAGCGCGGACTCGTCCAGGATGAAGAAGAACTCCGCCTCATCGGACTGCAGGATCTTCTGACGCTTCATGCGGAGGTCCACGCGCAGTTCGAGAACTTCGTCGCCGCCCTCCTCGCCGCCCTCGGCGATTCCCTGGAGGAGTGCCCTGGCGTATTCCTCGGTCTGCAACAGGCCGGGCACTACGTCACGTTCGTAGGCGCGGACGATCGAGGCGGATTCCTCGTAGGCGAGGAAGGTCTCGAATTCCGGAGTGATGACGGAGCGGTAGGCCGTGAACCATGACGGTTGCCGCGCGGCTTTGGTCAGGTCGATCAACTGCCGGGCTTCTTCGGATTCGATTCCGTATTCGGCGACAAGTGCCATGGCGTCGGTCACGCTCACGCCGATCCTGCCGTTCTCGATACGAATTACCTTGGACGGGCTCCAGCCGAACGTGTCCGCCACCTGGCGCTGGGTCAGCCCAGCTGTCTCCCGGGCCCTCTTGAGGCGGTCCCGAAGCCGCTGTCGCAGGATCATCGGGTTCTCTTGCACGGCCACAGCAGCCCTTTCCGTAGTGGACACAACAGTCGCCTCAACGTGCCTGGAGGCTGCTTCGTCACGCCCGACCAAGCAATCCCGACACGATGCGTTGTACCGATCGGTCCTGTGTCTTCCCCCTCCGGTGCGATCTGCGGGGCCCCAACGTGGCCCCTGCCGGACAGTCGCATTGCTCTCCCACTCGGTGCTCTCCGAGTGATGGCCATCCATCCCCTGCCCTATGCTTATATGACAGTGTGCTATGTAGCAGAATCTTCCAACGCACGACGCCGCGACGCAACCCCTGCCTGCGAATTCGCCGAAAAGGAGGAATCCACTGGGGCGGTTGAGGTTCGAGTGGTGAAAGAGTTTTTGATCTGCGGATTTCGAAGCGGGGATTCCGCTCAGCCGGCGCCGACGCGGTGGGCCGACACCGCCGGCCAGTGCGACCGAAGGGTGCGGACCGTCTCGGCGATGGCCGGCCGGCGCGCCGCCCCGGAGCGCCACAGCGCGTACAGGCGGCGGACGGGCAGGGGGTCGAGCGGTACCTCCACCACCCCGGCGGGCAGGGGGCCCCGGCCGAGGCGCGGGATGAGGGCGACGCCGAGGCCGGCGGCGACGAGGGCGACGAGGGTCGGGTTCTCCTCGGCCTGGTGGACGATGTCCGGCTCGTGTCCCGCCTCGCGCAGCGTGCGGACCAGCCAGTCGTGGCAGACCCGCCCCGGCGGCTGGCAGATCCACCGCTCACCGCCCAGCTCCTCCCGCCGTACGGAGGACCGCCCGGCGAACGGGTGCCCGGCGGGTACCAGCAGATCGCAGAGGTCGTCCCCGATCACCGCCTGTTCCACCCCCGGCGGGGCGGGCAGCGGTGCGATGTCCCAGTCGTGCGCGACGGCCATGTCGACCGCGCCCTTGGCGACCAGGTCGACGGACAGATGCGGGTCGACCTCCGTCAGGCGGGTGTCCAGGGCCGGATGCCGCGCGGCCAGATCGGCCAGGACGGCGGGCATCAGACCGCGCGCCGCCGAGGCGAACGCGGCCACGGTCAGCCGTCCCGCCGGCATCCCCCGGCGCTCCTCCAGCTCGGTCTCCGCCCGTTCCACGATCGCCAGCAACTCCTGTGCGGTGGTGGCGAGTTGTTCGGCCTGCTCGGTGAGCCGGACACCGCGTCCGCGCCGTTCCAGCAGGACGGTCCTGGTCTCCCGCTCCAGTTTCGCGATCTGCTGGGACACGGCGGACGGGGTGTAACCGAGCGCGGCCGCGGCGGCGCCGACCGTGCCGTGAACCGAGACGGCGTGCAGGGCGCGCAGGCGCTGGAGATCGAGCATGGGGGCCTCCCTGGTCGCGGCATCGCTCACCCCTCAGCTTACGTAAGCGTTGCTTCATCCATCCATGCAGATATTCGCGCTGGTGCTACATGGTGGGGGCGCCGGATGCTCGACGCATGCGACCCTCCCACATCAGCCTCGCCGTCCTCGTCGCCGCCGTCTGGGGCGTGAACTTCACCGTCATCGAGGTCGGACTCGACCACTTCCCTCCCCTGCTCTTCTCGGCCCTGCGCTTCCTGGTGGCAGCCCTGCCCGCCGTGTTCTTCGTCGGCCGCCCCAAGGTGGCGTGGAAGTGGATCGTGGCGGTCGGGGTCGCCCTCGGCGTCGCGAAGTTCGGGCTGCTGTTCATCGGCATGGACGCGGGGATGCCCGCCGGACTGTCGTCCCTCGTGCTCCAGATCCAGGCCGTCTTCACGGCGATCGCCGCCTTCGCCTTCCTCGGCGAACGCCCCACCCGCGTCAAGCTGTGCGGCATGGCGGTGGCCCTGTGCGGAGTGGGCCTGGCCGCCGTCGACGAGGGCACGGCCGGCCCCCTCGGCGCCTTCGCCCTGGTCATCGCGGCGGCGGCCTGCTGGGGCCTGTCCAACGTCCTCACCCGCAAGGCGTCCCCGCCCGACCCGCTGAACTTCATGGTGTGGGTGAGCACCGTCCCCGTCCTCCCGCTGCTCGGCCTGTCCCTGCTCACCGAGGGCCCCTCCCGCGATCTCGACGCCCTGCGCGCCCTGGACTGGCAGGGCGCCGGAGTCGTCGTCTACGTCGCCTGGATCACCACCGTCTTCGGATTCGGCGCCTGGGGCTGGCTGCTGCACCGGCATCCCGCGTCCACGGTCGCGCCCTTCTCGCTCCTCGTCCCGGTCTTCGGGATGTCGTCGGCGGCGCTGTTCCTGGGCGAGCCGATCGGCCCACTGCGGTGGGGAGCGGCGGCCCTGCTGGTGGGCGGGGTGGCACTCGCCTCGCGGGCGCCGCGCAAGGTCCAGTCGGCGGACGCTCCAACGCGGGGGCGGGTCGGGACGCCAGCATGACCACATGGCCGTTGTCGACATTCCCGGTTCCAAGTCCATCACCGCCCGCGCGCTCTTCCTGGCGGCGGCGGCCGACGGGGTCACCCGCCTCGTCCGCCCGCTCCGCTCGGACGACACCGAGGGCTTCGCGGAGGGCCTGACCTGGCTCGGCTACCGCGTCGGCCGGACCCCGGACGCCTGGCACATCGACGGCCGCCCGGGGGGTCCGGCGGTGGCCCGGGCGGACGTGTACTGCCGGGACGGCGCGACCACGGCCCGCTTCCTGCCGACGCTCGCCGCCGCCGGCCACGGCACCTACCGCTTCGACGCCTCCGCGCAGATGCGCCGCCGCCCGCTGGGACCCCTGTCGAAGGCGCTGCGCGACCTCGGCGTGGACCTGCGGCACGAGGAGGCGGAGGGCCACCACCCGCTGCGGATCGCGGCGTCAGGGGTGGAGGGCGGCACGGTCACCCTCGACGCCGGCCAGTCGTCCCAGTACCTCACCGCCCTCCTCCTGCTCGGCCCGCTGACCCGCACGGGCCTGCGCATCGAGGTCACCGACCTGGTCTCCGCGCCGTACGTCGGCATCACCCTCGCGATGATGCGCGCGTTCGGCGCGGACGTACGGGAGGAGAACGACGTCTTCGACGTGGCGCCCGGCGGCTACCGGGCCACCACCTACCCCGTCGAGCCCGACGCCTCCACCGCGAGCTACTTCTTCGCGGCGGCCGCCCTGACCGGCCGCGAGGTCACCGTCCGCGGCCTCGGCGCAGGGGCGCTCCAGGGCGACCTCGGCTTCGTGGACGTCCTGCGCCGGATGGGCGCGCACGTGGAGACCGGGTCCGACCGCACGACGGTGCGCGGCACCGGTGAACTGCGCGGTCTCACCGTCAACATGCGGGACATCTCCGACACCATGCCGACGCTCGCCGCCCTCGCCCCCTTCGCCTCGGGCCCGGTCCGGATCGAGGACGTCGCCAACACCCGGGTCAAGGAGTGTGACCGGCTGGAGGCCTGCGCCGAGAACCTCCGGCGGCTCGGCGTCCGCGTGGAGACCGGCCCCGACTGGATCGAGATCCACCCGGGCACCCCGGCCGCCGCCGAGATCACGACGTACGGCGACCACCGCGTCGTCATGGCCTTCGCGGTGACGTCGCTGCGCACCCCGGGCATCGGCTTCGACGACCCCGGATGCGTGCGCAAGACGTTCCCCGCCTTCCACGAGGTGTTCGGGGCGTGGGCCGCCGCCGGAGCCGCCGGGGAGGACGGCTGAGCGGGACCGGTGGGCGCCGCGGGCGTCTTGTCGCGGAGATCCCGGGCGGTTAGCTTCGCGACGGACGGCGCCAACCGCGCCTGCGACCCGACTGGGAAAGCGGTCCACAGATGCCTTCCGTCGCCCCCGTTGTCACACTCGCCGTCGTCGGTGCCGGAGACCGGGGCACCGGCCACGCGCGCTGGGCCCTGGACCGTCCGGACCGGGCCAAGGTGGTGGCCGTGGCCGAGCCGCGGGAGACCCGGCGGCGCCGGTTCGCGGCGGCCCACGCCCTGGAACCGGACGCCGCGGTGGACGACTGGCGGGTGCTGGCCGCCCGCGGCCGGATCGCGGACGCCGTGCTGATCTGCACCCTCGACCGCGAACACCTCGAACCCGTACTGGAGTTCGCGGCCCTCGGCTATCACGTCCTGCTGGAGAAGCCGATGGCCCTGACCGAGGACGAGTGCCGGCGGATCGTCGACGCGGTGGAGAGGGCCGGGGTGATCCTCGCGGTGGGGCACGTGCTGCGGTACACCCGGTACACCCGCGCCGTGAAGGAGGTCGTCGACTCCGGTCGGCTCGGTGACGTCGTCAACGTCCAGCACCTGGAACCCGTCGGCTTCTGGCACCAGGCGCACTCCTTCGTGCGCGGCAACTGGGGTCGTACGGAGCGGGCGACGTCCATGCTGATGGCCAAGTCGTGCCACGACCTGGACTGGTTGCAGTACATCCTCGGGCAACCCCCCGTACGCGTCTCCAGTTTCGGACGGCTCTCGCACTTCCGGCCCGAGAACAGGCCCGAGGGTGCCGCCGACCGCTGCCTGGACTGCGCGGTGGAGAGCACCTGCCCCTACTCCGCCCGGCGCGAGTACGGAGACCGGCTCGCCCGCGGCGAACACCACTGGCCGCTGAGCGTGCTGGTCGACGACTTCACCCCCGAGGCACTGGAGACCGCCCTGCGCGAGGGCCCCTACGGGCGGTGCGTGTACGCCTGCGACAACGACGTGGTCGATCACCAGGTGGTGTCGATGGAGTTCGCCTCCGGGGCCACCGCCACCTTCACCATGACCGCCTTCACCGAACAGGCCGACCGCCGGACCCGGATCTTCGGCACGCGGGGCGAACTGCGCGGCGACGGCGGCAGCGTGAGCGTCTACGACTTCCTGACCCGGACCGAGGAGGCCGTCGACCTCGCGGGCGTGGGCGGCATGGACGCGGCGGGCGGCCACGGGGGCGGCGACGCCGGGCTGATGGACTCCTTCGTCGCCGCCGTCGCCACCGGGAACCCCGACCTGGTGAAGTCCGGCCCGCGCGAGTCCCTGACCAGCCACCTCACCGTCCTGGCCGCCGAACGAGCCCGGTACGCGGGCACCGTCGAGGACGTATGACCGCTGGGGGCGACGGTGCGGTAGGGCGGCACCTCCGGCACGACGTTCACCCGAACAAGTCGGCCGCCGTGGATCGCAGTTGATCGAGTACGGCGGTCAGCACCGGGTCCGACTCGGCGCCCGCGCGGACGGCCGCGAAGACGTTCCGGGACGGTGGCGTCCCCCGCGTGGCCGGCAGGGCGAGCCGGCGGTGGGCGTACAGCGGGCGGACCAGCCGGGGGATCAGCGCCACGCCCCGGCCCGCCTCGACGAGGGCGGCCAGGGCGCCCCAGTCGTCCACGGCATACCGGATGTCCGGCGTGAAACCGGCGGCGGCGCAGACCGAGCGGGTCACCGCACCGCAGCAACTGCGCGCGTCGCCCACGATCCAGGGGTCGGTGGCGAGCTCCCGCAGCCCCACCCGCTCGCGGTCCGCGAGGCGGTGGCCGGCCGGTACGGCGAGATCCAGGACGTCCCGGAGCACGTCGACGCGGTGGTAGCGCCGGTCCGTGTGCGGGGGCGCGGCCGCGAAGTCGACGGCCACGGCGAGGTCGAGCTGCCCGGCGTCCAGCGCCGTGAACAGGTCCGGCGGCTGCGCCTCGACGACGTCGATCCGGACGTGCGGGAGCCGCTCGGCCAGCGCCGTCAGCGCGTCCGGGAGGAGGCCGAGGATGCCGCTGGAGAAGCAGCCGATCGTCACCGACCCGCGGCCGCCCCCGCCGTAGGCCACCAGATCGGCGCGCGCCCGCTCCAGTTGGGCGGCGATCAGATCGGCGTGCGCCAGCAGGACCTGCGCCTGCCCGGTCAGCCGGACGCCGCGGCCGTCCCGCTCGGTCAGCGGCGCGCCCAGCTCGCGGGCCAGCGCGGCGATCTGCTGCGAGACCGCCGAGGGCGTCAGACGCAGGGCCTGCGCGGTGCGGGCCAGACTGCCGCGGCGCCGCAGTTCGCGCAGCACGGTGAGGCGACGCAGGTCGACGGTGAAGGTCTCGCTTACTGGTTCCACCAAGAAAGATTAACTGGACCGAAAGGCCGGGAATCGGAAACCATCGGCCCATGAGTACGCCCACGAACACGCCCATGAACACGCGCGACACCGATGACCTCGCGGAACGCCCGCGCGCCTTCCTGATCCTGCACGGCTGGCAGAACCACCGTCCGGAAGGCCACTGGCAGCACTGGCTCGCCGGCCGGCTCGGAGAGCTGGGCCAGCACGTCACGTACCCGCAGTTGCCCGACCCCGACGACCCGGACCTGGAGGTGTGGCTGACGGAAGTGGCCCGCCATCTGGACGCGTTGGCCGGTGCCGAGCGGGTGGTCGTCGCCCACAGCGCCTCGGCCGTGCTGTGGCTGCACGCCGCCGCCCGCGGGCTGCCGGGTCCGGCCGGCGTCGACCGGGTGCTGCTCGTCGCCCCGCCGTCCGCCTCGGTCCTCGCGGGGCTGCCGGAGATCGCCGCGTTCGCCCTGACCGAGCTGGACTTCACGCTTCCCGGCCCCACCCGGCTGGTCGCGGGCGACGACGACCCGTACTGCCCCGAGGGCGCCGACACCGTCTACGGCGACCCCCTGGGCGTACCGACGCGGATGCTGTCCGGGGCCGCGCACCTCGACCTGGACGCCGGGTACGGACCGTGGCCCGCCGTGCTCGACTGGTGCCTCGACGGGACGGCGGAACTCACCGCCCGCGCGGGCTAGTGCCGCGACAGGCAACGTTCGCCCCGTCGCGAAAACGTTGCCTGCCGCGGCACTAGTGCGATGCGGCTTCGCTCAGCAGACGGGCCAGATGCTCACGTCCCGGGCCCAGCAGCGTGTCCAGCGGCGCCGCCGACTCGTACCACCGCTTCTCGTACTCCCAGCACAGCCACCCGTCCCACCCGCCGCGCACGAGCGCGTCCACGCACGCGCCGAGCGGCAGAACCCCCTCGCCGAGCGGCACCGGGGTCGTGGCCTCGGTCGACACGATGTCCTTGACCTGCACATACCCCAGGAACGGGGACAGCGCGGGGAAGGTCCGAGCCGGACTCTCGCCGCCCTTCCGGGCCCATGCCGCTCCGGGGCGGTGTCGCCCGGGGCCGCGTCACTCCGGGCCGGCGCGCAGGTCCAGCCGCCAGTCCTGGCCCACCAGATCCGCGCCGAAGGACCGGTGCGGCTTCTCGGCGACCAGGACGAAGCCGTGGCGCTGGTACAGGCGGCGGGCGGCGGCCAGGACGTCGTTGGTCCACAGGACGAGCTCGTGGTAGCCGACGCCGCGCGCGAAGCCGGTGACGGCCCCGACGAGACGGTCGCCGATGCCGAGACCCCGTGTCTCCGGCTCGACGAGCAGCAGACGCAGGCGGGCCGTGCCGGGAGCGTCGTCCCGTACGCACATCACGCACCCGACGGGCCGCCCGTCGAGCTCGGCGATCCACACCCGCTCCAGGTGGGGGTCGTGATCCTCGGCGAAGTCGGCGACGATCCTGGCGACCAGGCCCTCGTAGTCGGTGTTCCAGCCGTACTCGGCCGCGTACAGCGCCGCGTTGCGCTGCACGATCCAGCCGAGGTCGCCGGGGCCCGGTTCGCGCAGGACGACGTCCTCGCGGCCGGGCGCGGCCCGCCCGTCGCCCAGGAGCGTGCGCACCGTGCGCATCGCCTCCCCGAGTCGCGGCCGGTCGGTGAGGGGCACGGTCGCCAGCAGCGAGCCCACGGTCTGGCGCGCCCGCTCGTCGAGCAGCGCGGCGGCTTCCCGGCCGCGTGCGGTGAGCGTGATCCGCCGGCGTCGCGGGTCCTTCTCGGACGCGGCGCGCTCGACCAGGCCGTCCTGCTCGAACCTGTTCAGGATCCGGCTCAAATAGCCGGAGTCCAGCGAGAGTTCGGCCCGGATGTCGGCGGCGTCCGTCCGGGGCGTGTGCGCCAGTTCGTAGAGGACGCGGGACTCTGTCAGCGTGTACGGCGCGTAGAGATGGCGGCCGTAGTCGAGCGCGCCGATGACGTTCGTGTAGAAGCGGTTGAAGGAGCGGATGTCCTGGACGGTCATGATCGGCCCCGGAGGTCGGCTCTGGATGATCACAGTGGCCTGTTCGGCCGGATGGCTGACTCAGTCAGAGATGTTGCCCGCATCGAGCATAGAACCCCCACCCGCGCACCGCCTACCCCCGACCACACCCCGATCCGCCCCACACCGCAGCCCGTCCCGCGCCCCGTCCTCACAGGGCGCCGCACGTCAGCCGTGGGCGACCCAGGGGAGGGGCACGTCAGCCCCAGTGCACTCGGAAACCCTGCGCACCCGGGAAACTCCGCCCCCGTCGGGAACTCCGGTCCTGTCGGGAACCCAGGAACCCCCGAACCCCCGGGGACAGCAGACGTCAGTCCCGGGGAACCCCGGTGGACCCCCGCACCATCAGCTCCCCGCGCACCGTCGCGATCCCGCCCGGCGGCGGCTCCTCGCGGCCCATGGCGATGCGCCCGGCGCGGGCGCCCGCCTCGGAGAGCGGCAGCCGTACGGTCGTGAGGGCGGGCACGGCGTCGATGCTGAACGGCAGATCGTCGAAGCCCGCGACGGACACGTCGGCCGGGATACGCAGCCCCGAGTCGCGCAGGGCCGCGCACGCGCCCAGCGCCACGGTGTCGTTCGCGGCCACGACGGCCGTCAACGACGGGTCGCGGCGCAGGAGTTCGAGCGTCGCCTCGTAACCGGACCGGCGGTCGTAGCGGCCGTGCACGGTGCGCCGCGGGTCGTCCTCGATGCCGTGGGCGCCGAGCGCGGCGCGGTGGCCCTCCAGACGGTGGCGGGTCGTCGTGCGTTCCTCGGGGCCCGCGATGTAACCGAGCCGCCGGTGGCCGAGGCCGATCAGATGCTCGGTGAGCTGCTTGCCGCCGCCGCGGTTGTCGAAGGTGAGCGCGATCGCCTCGGGAGCCTCCGGCGCGGGCGGCCGTCCGCACAGCACGACCCGGGTCCCCGCCTCCGTCAGCCTGCGCAGCTTCGCGGCGACGGCGGTGGCGTGGGCGGCGTCCTCGATGGCCCCGCCGGTCAGCACGACCGCGGCGGCGCGCTGGCGCTGCAGAAGCGTGAGGTAGGTGAGTTCGCGCTCCGGGGAGCCGCCGGTGTTGCACACGACGCCGAGCCGTTCCCCGCCCGCTCGCCCCCCGGGGCCGCCGATCTCCGACTGGATCGCGGCCGCCATGATCCCGAAGAAGGGGTCGGCGATGTCGTTGACCAGGATGCCGACGAGGTCGGAGGTCGCCGCGGCCAGCGAGCTCGCGGGCCCGTTCAGCACATAGTCCAGCTCGTCCACCGCGCGCAGCACCCGCTCACGCGTGGAGGAGGCCACGGGATAGTTCCCGTTCAGCACGCGCGACACCGTCGCGGGAGAGACCTGCGCGCGGGCCGCCACGTCCGCCAGGGTCACCGTCATCTCGTCGTCCTCCGGTCGCGCATCTCGTCGTACCTCTTCGTACGTCTCGTACGTCGTCGTGCCTGGTCATGCCTCGTCGTACGGCGTCGAACGCGGAGTCGAAGGCCGAGTGCGCCGCGTCCCGTGGCCAGGGTCCGTGCAGACCATACGGCCATCGGCCCCCGTTGTTCGCCCCCTCGAACAACTCGTCTTTGCGGTGGTCTTGTCCAGACCGCTGCACAGAGGCTAGCTTCTCAGCAGTAGAAAGCGCTTGCTGTCACGCTCACCTGTTAAGCGTGCGCGGCGCCTGACGCGTACGAAGGGAATGACGTGACACGCAAGACGGTGCGTATCGCCATGAACGGCGTGACGGGGCGGATGGGCTACCGCCAGCACCTCGTCCGCTCGATTCTCGCCCTGCGTGACGAGGGCGGCCTCGACCTCGGCGACGGCACCGTGCTGTGGCCCGAGCCCGTCCTCGTCGGCCGCCGCGAGCGCGCCCTGAAGGAACTCGCCGAGCGGCACGGCCTGGAGCACTGGTCGACGGACCTGGACGCGGTCCTCGCCGATCCGGCCGTCGACCTCTACTTCGACGCCCAGGTGACGTCCGCCCGCGAGGAGGCCATCAGGAAGGCCGTCGCCGCGGGCAAGCACGTGTACACCGAGAAGCCGACCGCCACGGGCCTCGACGGAGCACTCGAACTGGCCCGCCTCGCGCACGCCGTCGGCATCAAGCACGGTGTCGTCCAGGACAAACTGTTCCTCCCCGGCCTGCTCAAGCTGAAGCGGCTCATCGACGGCGGCTTCTTCGGGCGGATCCTGTCCGTCCGCGGGGAGTTCGGATACTGGGTCTTCGAGGGCGACTGGCAGCAGGCCCAGCGGCCCTCCTGGAACTACCGCGCCGAGGACGGCGGCGGCATCGTCGTCGACATGTTCCCGCACTGGGAGTACGTCCTGCACGAGCTCTTCGGCCGCGTCACCTCCGTGCAGGCGCTCACCGCCACCCACATCCCGCAGCGCTGGGACGAGGGGGACAAGCCGTACGACGCCACCGCCGACGACTCCGCCTACGGCATCTTCGAGCTGGAGGGCGGTGCGGTCGCCCAGATCAACTCCTCCTGGGCCGTGCGCGTCAACCGCGACGAGCTCGTCGAGTTCCAGGTCGACGGCACGGAAGGATCAGCTGTCGCCGGACTGCGCAACTGCCGCGTCCAGCACCGCAGTTCGACCCCCAAGCCGGTCTGGAACCCGGACATCCCGGCCACCTACTCCTTCCGTGACCAGTGGCAGGAGGTCCCCGACAACGCCGAGTTCGACAACGGCTTCAAGGCCCAGTGGGAGCTGTTCCTGCGGCACGTCTACGCCGACGCCCCCTACCGCTGGGACCTCCTCGCCGGCGCCCGCGGCGTGCAACTCGCCGAGCTGGGCCTGAAGTCCTCGGCCGAGGGCCGCCGTCTGGAGGTCCCGGAGATCGCGCTGTGACCATCCGACTCCCGGGCGCCGACGGCCGGTTGCGGACCTACGCGCCGCGCACCGACCCCCTCGCCGTCCTCCCCGACGGGGCGCCCCTCGCCTCCCGCACGGTCTTCTCGGCCGCGCATGTCGTCGCCGACCCGTACGCGGACGTCTCGCCCGACGCGCCCGCCGCCGTCGACTGGGACGCCACGCTCGCCTTCCGGCGCCATCTGTGGTCGCACGGCCTCGGTGTCGCCGAGGCGATGGACACCGCCCAGCGGGGGATGGGCCTGGACTGGGCCGGGGCGGCCGAACTCGTCCGGAGGTCCTCGGCCGAGGCCCGGGCCGTCGGCGGCCGGATCGCCTGCGGCGTCGGAACGGACCAGCTCACCGGCCCGGCCACGCTCCACGAGGTGCGGGCCGCGTACGAGGAACAGCTCACCCTCGTCGAGGAGTCGGGCGCGCGGGCGATTCTGATGGCCTCCCGCGCGCTCGCCGCGGCCGCCGCCGGACCCGAGGACTACCTCGACGTCTACGGCCACCTCCTGCGCCAGGCCGCCGACCCGGTGATCCTGCACTGGCTGGGCCCGATGTTCGACCCGGCGCTGGAGGGCTACTGGGGGTCACCCGACCTGGACACCGCGACGGAGGTGTTCCTGGAGGTGATCGCCGCCCACCCGGACAAGGTGGACGGCATCAAGGTCTCGCTGCTGGACGCCCGCCGGGAGGTCGCGCTGCGCCGCCGCCTCCCGGACGGCGTCCGCTGCTACACCGGTGACGACTTCAACTACCCCGAGCTGATCGCGGGCGACGAGCAGGGCTTCAGTCACGCGCTGCTCGGCATCTTCGACCCGCTCGGTCCGGCGGCCGCCCGGGCCGTACGGGTCCTGGACACGGGCGACGTCAAGGGCTTCCGTGAACTCCTCGACCCCACCGTCGAGTTGTCCCGGCACCTGTTCCAGCCCCCGACCCGCTTCTACAAAACGGGCGTCGTCTTCCTGGCCTGGCTCGCGGGTCACCAGGAGCACTTCGCGATGGTGGGCGGCCTGCAGTCGGCGCGCTCGCTGCCCCACTTCGCGCGTGCCTACGAACTGGCCGACGGACTGGGCCTGTTCCCGAACCCGGAACGCGCCGAAGCACGGATGAAGACCCTGCTGGCCCTGTACGGAGTGACCTCATGAGCAGCCTCGCCCGATTCTCCGTCAACCAGATGACGGTCAAGCAGCTCTCGATGCCCGAACTGGTCGGATCCTGCGTGGAGATGGGCATCCCGGGCGTCGGTCTCTGGCGCGAACCCGTGCGGTCGTACGGCCTCGACGCCACCGCGAGACTCGTCCACGACGCGGGCCTGGCCGTGACCACCCTCTGCCGGGGCGGCTTCCTCACGGCGATCGACCCGGGGGAGCGGAAGCTCGCCCTGGACGACAACCGGGCGGCCGTCGACGAGGCCGCGACCCTCGGCACCGACACCCTCGTGCTGGTCTCCGGCGGACTGCCGTCCGGTTCGAAGGACCTGCACGGCGCCCGCGAGCGCATCGCCGACGCGCTCGCCGAGCTGGGCCCGTACGCGGCCTCCCGCGGCGTGCGCCTGGCCATCGAACCGCTCCACCCCATGTACGCCGCCGACCGCTGCGTGGTCTCCACCCTCGCCCAGGCCCTGGACCTCGCGGAACGCTTCCCCGCGGACCAGGTGGGCGTCACCGTCGACACGTACCACCTCTGGTGGGACGACACGGCCCCCGCCCAGATCGCCCGCGCGGGAGCCGGGGGCCGCATCCACACCTTCCAGCTCGCCGACTGGACCACTCCGCTTCCCGAGGGCGTCCTCAACGGCCGCGGCCAGCTCGGCGACGGCTCGGTCGACTTCCGCGCGTGGCGGGGCCACGTCGAGGCGGCGGGGTACTCCGGACCCATCGAGGTCGAACTCTTCAACGACGCGTTGTGGGCCCGGGACGGGCGCGAGGTGCTGGCCGAGACGGCGGCGAGGTTCGCGGAACACGCCGGGTAAAGAATCTTCGGAAGTCCGTGCAACCCTTCCCCGACTTCGCGGGTCGTACGTGGCATCAGGACTTCTGGAGGGGGATCTGGGGGGATCGCGGGGGTTCTGATACGGAGGGGAAAGCCGAGGGGCCCGGTCGACAGACCGGGCCCCTCGAATGCTTTCGAGCGCCGCGACCGGACCCGGGCGACCCGGACCGGCGCCGTCCCCGCTCGTCCACAGTGCCGGGTCGCTGTCGGAGGCGGGCGGTACCGTCGGATCATGTCCAATCAGGCGGGGGCCGCCCAGACCGGCGAGCGGCGACTGGCCACGCTGGAAGGCGTGCTCGAACGCATCACGTACGCCAACGAGGAGAACGGATACACGGTCGCCCGGGTGGACACCGGCCGGGGCGCCGGCGATCTGCTCACCGTCGTCGGATCGCTTCTCGGCGCCCAGGTCGGCGAGTCCCTGCGCATGGAGGGCCGCTGGGGCTCCCACCCGCAGTACGGCAAGCAGTTCACGGTGGAGAACTACACGACGGTGCTCCCGGCCACCGTCCAGGGCATCCGCCGCTATCTCGGCTCCGGCCTGGTCAAGGGCATCGGCCCGGTGTTCGCCGACCGCATCACCCAGCACTTCGGACTGGACACCCTGCGGATCATCGAGGAGGAGCCGAAGCGGCTCATCGAGGTCCCGGGACTCGGCCCCAAGCGCACCGGGAGGATCGCCGACGCCTGGGAGGAACAGAAGGCGATCAAGGAGGTCATGCTCTTCCTCCAGACCGTCGAGGTGTCCACCTCCATCGCGGTCCGTATCTACAAGAAGTACGGCGACGCGTCGATCTCGGTCGTGAAGAACCAGCCCTACCGCCTGGCGTCCGACGTCTGGGGCATCGGCTTCCTCACCGCCGACAAGATCGCCCAGTCCGTCGGCATCCCGCACGACAGCCCCGAGCGGGTGAAGGCCGGCCTTCAGTACGCCCTGTCCCAGTCCACCGACCAGGGCCACTGCTACCTCCCCGAGGAGCGGCTGATCGCGGACGCGGTGAAGCTGCTCCAGGTCGACACGGGCCTGGTCATCGAGTGCCTGGCCGAGCTGGCCGCGCCGGCGGAAGAGGGCGAGGACCCCGGTGTCGTACGGGAGAAGGTCCCCGCCTCGGACGGCGGCGACCCGGTGACGGCCGTCTACCTGGTGCCCTTCCACCGCGCGGAACTCTCGCTCTCCGCACAGCTGGTGCGCCTGCTGCGCAGCGACCGTGACCGGATGCCCGGCTTCCACGACGTGGCCTGGGACAAGGCCCTGGCCTGGCTGAAGGGGCGTACGGGCACGGAGCTGGCCCCCGAGCAGGAGGCGGCGGTCCGGCTCGCGCTCACCGAGAAGGTCGCCGTGCTCACCGGAGGCCCGGGCTGCGGCAAGTCGTTCACGGTCCGCTCGATCGTGGAACTGGCCCGCGCCAAGGGGGCCAAGGTGGTTCTCGCCGCCCCCACCGGCCGTGCCGCCAAGCGGCTCGCCGAGCTGACCGGAGCCGAGGCCTCCACCGTGCACCGGCTCCTGGAGCTCAAGCCGGGCGGCGACGCGGCGTACGACAAGGACCGGCCGCTGGACGCCGACCTGGTGGTGGTCGACGAGGCCTCCATGCTCGACCTCCTGCTCGCCAACAAGCTGGTCAAGGCGGTGCCCCCGGGCGCCCATCTGCTCTTCGTCGGCGACGTCGACCAGCTGCCGAGCGTCGGCGCGGGCGAGGTGCTGCGCGATCTGCTCGCCGACCGCGGCCCGGTCCCGGCGGTCCGCCTCACCAAGGTCTTCCGCCAGGCCCAGCAGTCCGGGGTGGTGACCAACGCGCACCGGATCAACTCCGGGCAGCACCCGCTCACCGACGGCATGAAGGACTTCTTCCTGTTCGTCGAGGACGACACCGAGGAGGCCGGGCGGCTCACCGTGGACGTGGCGGCCCGGCGGATTCCGGCCAAGTTCGGGCTCGACCCGCGCCGGGACATCCAGGTCCTCGCTCCCATGCACCGGGGCCCGGCCGGCGCGGGCCACCTCAACGGCCTGCTCCAGCAGGCCATCACCCCCGGCCGCCCCGACCTCGCCGAGAAGCGGTTCGGCGGCCGGGTCTTCCGGGTCGGGGACAAGGTCACCCAGATCCGCAACAACTACGAGAAGGGCGAGAACGGCGTCTTCAACGGCACCGTGGGCGTCGTCACCTCGCTCGACGCGGTCGAACAGCGTCTGACGGTGCGGACGGACGAGGACGAGGAGGTGCCGTACGAATTCGACGAACTCGACGAGCTCGCCCACGCCTACGCGGTGACCATCCACCGCTCCCAGGGCAGCGAGTACCCGGCGGTGGTGATCCCGGTGACCACGGGCGCGTGGATGATGCTCCAGCGCAATCTGCTCTACACGGCGGTTACCCGGGCCAAGAAGCTGGTCGTCCTCGTCGGTTCGCGCAAGGCGATAGGCCAGGCGGTGCGTACGGTGTCCGCGGGACGCCGGTGCACGGCCCTGGACTTCCGGCTGTCCGGCGCGTGAAGCGACGCCTCTTCGCCGGGTGAACCGGGCTGTTCGGTGGCCGAACGGGGCCATTCGGGCGCGAGACGCGGCCCATCACAAAAAATGATCGATCAAACGAGTCATGAAGGTCACAGAACACTTCCAGTTGCTGGACGAACGGGGCAGGATGAGCAGGTTGGCGGCACTCAGTGCCGCCAATAGGCCCAATGGTCGACCCCGAGTGCACTCTCCAGGGCCAAATGGGGGATGGTAGAGACAGTCAGGGCACCTCGAAGAAGAGGCACAACGTCGGTGAGGGATGACGTGAGCGACAACTCTGTAGTACTGCGGTACGGCGATGGCGAGTACACCTACCCGGTGATCGACAGCACCGTCGGCGACAAGGGCTTCGACATCGGCAAGCTCCGCGCCCAGACCGGTCTGGTGACGCTGGACAGCGGGTACGGCAATACCGCCGCCTATAAATCCGCGATCACCTATCTCGACGGTGAGCAGGGCATCCTCCGGTACCGCGGCTACCCGATCGAGCAGCTGGCCGAGCGTTCCACCTTCCTGGAGGTGGCGTACCTGCTGATCAACGGTGAGCTTCCGAACGTCGACGAGCTCTCCACCTTCAAGAACGAAATCACGCAGCACACCCTGCTGCACGAGGACGTCAAGAACTTCTACAGGGGCTTCCCGCGCGACGCCCACCCGATGGCGATGCTGTCCTCGGTCGTCTCGGCGCTGTCGACCTTCTACCAGGACAGCCACAACCCGTTCGACGAGAAGCAGCGCAACCTCTCCACGATCCGGCTGCTCGCCAAGCTTCCGACGATCGCGGCGTACGCCTACAAGAAGTCGATCGGCCACCCCTTCGTCTACCCGCGCAACGACCTCGGGTACGTCGAGAACTTCCTGCGCATGACCTTCTCGGTCCCCGCCCAGGAGTACGAACTCGACCCGGTCGTCGTCTCCGCGCTGGACAAGCTGCTCATCCTGCACGCGGACCACGAGCAGAACTGTTCGACCTCCACCGTGCGTCTGGTCGGCTCCTCGCAGGCGAACATGTTCGCCTCGATCTCCGCCGGCATCTCCGCCCTGTGGGGCCCGCTGCACGGCGGCGCCAACCAGTCGGTCCTGGAGATGCTGGAGGGCATCAAGGCCAACGGCGGCGACGTCGACTCCTTCATCCGCAAGGTGAAGAACAAGGAGGACGGCGTCCGCCTGATGGGCTTCGGCCACCGGGTGTACAAGTCCTTCGACCCGCGCGCCAAGATCATCAAGGCGGCGGCGCACGACGTCCTCTCCGCTCTCGGCAAGTCCGACGAGCTGCTGGACATCGCCCTGAAGCTGGAGGAGCACGCGCTCTCCGACGATTACTTCGTCTCGCGCAACCTCTACCCGAACGTCGACTTCTACACCGGCCTGATCTACCGCGCCATGGGCTTCCCGACCGAGATGTTCACGGTCCTGTTCGCCCTCGGCCGGCTGCCGGGCTGGATCGCCCAGTGGCACGAGATGATCAAGGAGCCCGGCTCCCGCATCGGCCGCCCGCGTCAGATCTACACGGGTGTCGTCGAGCGCGACTTCGTGCCGGTCGAGGCTCGCTGACGCCTGCACGACTGATCGCCGGGTCCCGTACGGGGGCCCGGCGATCTTCGTACCGAAGCAGAAAAACGGAAAGCGCCCTGCTACTGGTCCCCCCACGGGCCGGCAGTCAGGGCGCTTTCCTTGTCCCGGTGCGGATTCCCCCCACGGGATCCGGCCGGGCGTCTGTGGGACAGCGCCTGAATCGCTGTGTGCCGGCACGGGGCCGACGGTGAGCCGAGCGAGCGTGAACTCGCTGTACTGCGGTGGTGCGGTGCGATCTGCCGGGACGCGTACGGATCGGGAGGGCCGCTCAAAGCTCCCCGGTGTACGTGCCCCGGCGACGCAATTTCCGGGAACGTCCCCCAAGACATCCCCAGATGCCAGTCACGCCCCCCAAGACGCTTCTGACATCGCCAAACTTAGACCGACGAACCCCTTCGATGGTTACGTTCACGTCACTGTGATCTGTGTCTCTTGCATATGTCCTGAAGATAGGCAAGAGCCCCGATATGGGAATCGGGAACCAAGCGTAAGGAAGATGCGCGAGCCTTGTGAAGAGCTTATGTGAGCCTCCCGTTGGACTCTAGGGGGACTCATGCATCGTCGTCACGAGAATGCTCTGAGTCGAAGGCTGTTCGTGACCACGAACACGGACGAGAAGGCCATCGCCGCCCCCGCGATCATGGGGTTCAGCAGGCCCGCAGCGGCCAGCGGCAGCGCCGCCACGTTGTAGCCGAAGGCCCAGACCAGGTTTCCCTTGATCGTCGACAGGGTGCTGCGCGCCAGCCGGATCGCGTCCGCGGCCACCCGCAGGTCCCCGCGCACCAGCGTCACATCGCTCGCCTCGATCGCGGCGTCCGTCCCCGTGCCCATCGCGAGGCCCAGATCGGCGGTGGCGAGCGCGGCCGCGTCGTTCACCCCGTCGCCGACCATCGCGACGGTCCGGCCCTCGCCCTGGAGCCGCCGCACCACGGCGACCTTGTCCTCGGGCAGCACCTCGGCGAGCACCTCGGCGGAGCCGATGCCGACCGCCCGCGCCACGGCCTCGGCGACCGCCCGGTTGTCCCCGGTCAGCAGCACCGGCGTGAGCCCGAGGGCACGCAGCTCGCGGACGGCCTCGGCGCTGGTCTCCTTGATCGTGTCGGCGACGGTCAGGATGCCCACCGCCACGCCGTCCCGGGCGACCACGACCGCCGTACGGCCCTCCGTCTCGGCCGCGCTCTTCGCGCCTGCAAGCGCCTTCGGGAGCTCGTCCGGGAACCGGCCGACGGTGACGTCGTGGCCGTCCACCCGCCCGCGCACTCCCCGGCCGGGCACGTTCTCGAAGCGTTCCGGTACGGGAAGGGCTCCCACGCGCTCCTGAGCGCCTGCCGCGATCGCCCGGGCGATCGGATGCTCGGAGGCGTGTTCCAGGGCTCCGGCGAGCCGCAGGACGTCCTGCTCGGCGGTGCCGTCGGCGACGTACACCTCGTGCAGGCTCATGCGTCCCGTGGTGACCGTGCCGGTCTTGTCCAGGACGACCGTGTCGACGCGGCGCGTGGACTCCAGGACCTCGGGGCCCTTGATGAGGATGCCGAGCTGGGCGCCGCGGCCGGTGCCGACCAGCAGGGCGGTCGGAGTGGCCAGGCCGAGCGCGCACGGGCAGGCGATGATCAGGACCGCGACGGCGGCGGTGAAGGCGGCGACGGTGTCGCCGGTGACGGCGATCCAGGCCCCGAAGGTGCCGATCGCGACGAGCAGCACGACGGGCACGAAGACCCCGGAGATCCGGTCGGCGAGGCGTTGCACCTCGGCCTTGCCGTTCTGCGCGTCCTCGACGAGCCGGGCCATCCGCGCGAGCTGGGTGTCCGCTCCGATCCGGGTGGCCTCGACGACGAGCCGGCCCCCGGCGTTCACGGTCGCACCGGTGACGGTGTCCCCGACGGTCACGTCCACCGGCACCGACTCGCCGGTCAGCAGGGACGCGTCGACGGCCGACGCGCCCTCCACGACGGTCCCGTCGGTGGCGACCTTCTCGCCCGGCCGTACGACGAAGCGGTCGCCGACCGCCAGCCGTTCCACCGGGACGCGGACCTCACGGCCGTCCCGCAGGACGGCGACGTCCTTGGCGCCGAGCTCCATCAGCGCCCGCAGCGCCGCCCCCGCGCGCCGCTTGGAGCGGGCCTCCAGGAAGCGGCCGAGCAGGATGAACGCGATGACGCCCGCGGCGACCTCGAGATAGAGCGTGGACGCCCCGTCCGTACGGGAGACGGTGAGCTCGAAGCCGTGCCGCATGCCCGGCATCCCCGCGTCGCCGAAGAACAGCGCCCACAGGGACCAGCCGAACGCGGCGAGCGTGCCGACCGAGACCAGGGTGTCCATGGTGGCCGCGCCGTGCCGCGCGTTCGTCAGGGCGGCACGGTGGAAGGGCAGCCCGCCCCAGACCACGACGGGGGCGGCGAGCGTCAGCGAGAGCCACTGCCAGTTGTCGAACTGCAGGGCCGGGATCATCGACATGAGGACGACGGGCAGGGCGAGCAGTGCGGAGACGGTCAGACGCCCGCGCAGCGCGGCCGTTTCGGGATCGTCGTCGGCGGGCGGTGCCGTCCCCTCGGGCGCCACGGTCGTCACGGGCGGCGGGGGTTCCTCGGCGGTGTAGCCCGTCCTCACGACGGTGGCGATCAGATCGGCCACCCGTACCCCCACGGGGTACGAGACCTTGGCCTTCTCCGTCGCGAAGTTGACGGTGGCGGTGACGCCGTCCATCCGGTTGAGCTTCTTCTCGACGCGGGCCGCGCAGGAGGCGCAGGTCATCCCGCCGATGGAGAGCTCGACCTCCGAGGTCGTGCCTATGGGTGTCTCGGGTGCTGCGGTGGTCATGGTCCGGCTCCAGGAATGAGCCGGGCCGCGCGGAGCCGGTATCAGCCGGTCGGCACGGCCCGGTACGGAGGAGGGGGGCTGCTGGGGTCCGCTCAGGCCGGGCCGACGAGCTCGAAGCCCGCCTCGTCCACCGCGGCGCGGACGGCGTCCTCGTCGAGCGCGGCCCCGGAGACGACGGTGACCTCGCCGGTCGAGGCGACGGCCTTCACCGAGGTGACGCCGGGGAGCTCGGAGATCTCGCTGCTGACGGAGCCTTCACAGTGTCCGCAGCTCATCCCGCTCACCTGGTAGACGGCGGTGACGGAGCCCGGGGTGTCGGTCTGCGCGGTCATGGCGTTACTCCTCGTCGAGGCGTCCGGTGCGTGCGTGCGTGAGTGTGAGGGAGGGGCCCCTGGGGACCCAGGGTTCTCCTCGATGGTCACCACACTATACCCCTAGGGGGTATTAATCCAAGCGAGGCCGGGTGTGCCCGGCGGCTGATTCCGGGTCGCGGATCGCCGATCGATTTGTCCGAACCCTATGGCAAAGATCCCTGATGTCGCGGACGGGAAGGCTGGCGCCGTCGATGCCTGGTGCGTCAGGTACGTCAGGTCCTCCGGTGCGTCCGGCGGGACTCAGCGGCCGACGGGGTGCTCGTCCCCGAGGATCGGCTCCAGGTAGCGGTGCATGACCGTCTTCAGCTCCGTGACGTAGGCGCCCCGCTCGGCGCCCTCGTGGGACATGATCAGGGTGAGGCCGGCCTTGAAGAGATGGAGCGTCATGTTCGCCGTGCGGGCGCGCTCGTCGGGCGGGAGGTCCGGCACGCGGGTCGCGATCATCTCCTCGACGCGGGCGAGGAGGGTGCAGTGCACGCTGCCGATCTCCTCGACGATCGGTCCCGGGATGTCGGGGCCGTGCATCAGGACGGCGAAGGCCGGGTTCTCGACGTTGAACGCGATCAGCGGGTCGAGGACCGCGTCGAGCATCCGGCCCAGCGGGAGGCCGATGTTCTCCGGTGTGAGCGCCTGTCCGTGCGACCGGGCCCAGTGCTCCAGCAGCTGGTCGCCGAGGCCGACCGCGATGGCTTCCTTGTTCGGGAAGAATTGGTAGAGGGTGCCGGGTGAGACGCCGGCCTCGCGGGCGATGGCGTTCGTGCTCGCCGCCGTGTAGCCGGACTGGCAGAACACGGAGGCCGCCGCCTCAAGGAGCTGGGCGATGCGGCGCTCGCCGCGGGCCTGCCTGCGGCGCGGCTTCTCCTCGGCGCGCTGCTGCCGCGTCGGTGGCTCCTCGGCCTGCTGCTTCTCGGGCACGGGTTATCCCCAGCTTCTCGGGACGCGATTGACAAACACGAGTGGTCGCTCGCATTCTTGAAAAACGCGAGCGATGACTCGTGTTTGCCATTCTATGGCAATGGGCGATCCATGCTGCCTGCACGGATGCGGGCCATCAGGATCACGGTGAAGGGGACACCGCATCATGTCCGAAGTCGACGACGCGAGTGACGGACCCGGAGCGAGGTCCGGCGAGGGCTCGGGGGCGGGCGGGCGCGCGCGGCCAGGGGGATGGACCCGGTTCGTGACCGCGCGGCCACGGCTCTCCCTGCTCGTGGCCCTCCTGCTGACCGCGCTCGCCGTGGTCGCGGGCAGCGGGGTCGCCGACCGGCTGGGCAGCGGAGGCTGGGAGGACCCGACCGCGCAGTCGACGTACGCGACCAAGGCGCTGGAGCGGGAGTTCCCCGCCTCACAGCCCAATCTGCTGCTCCTTCTCGACGCGGGCGCCGCCTCGGTCGACGACCCCTCAGTCGCCGCAGAGGCCAAGCGGCTCACGGCACGCCTGGCCACCGAGCGGGGTGTCACGGGCGTCGGTTCCTACTGGCAGTCAGGTTCCCCCGCGCTGAAGGCGCGTGACGGCCACGAGGCGCTGATCGCCGCGCACATCACCGGCGACGAGAAGACCGCGGCCGACACCCTGGACCGACTCGCACCGTCCTTCCGCGGAAGGAGCGGACCCGTCGAGGTCGAGGTCGGCGGACCGATCGCCGTGCGGCACGAGATGCAGACGACCATCCGCGAGGACCTGACCAGGGCCGAGATGATCGCCCTTCCGGTGACCCTCCTGCTGCTGGTCATGGTGTTCGGGAGCGCCGTCGCGGCCCTGCTGCCGCTCGGGGTCGGCATCATCGCGATCCTCGGCACCAACGCCGTGCTGCGCGGACTCACCGAGGTCACGGACGTCTCGGTCTTCGCGATGAACCTGACGACGGCCCTCGGTCTGGGTCTCGCCATCGACTACGCCCTGTTCATCGTCCGCAGGTTCCGCGAGGAGCTGGCCACCGGCGCCCCGCCGCGCACCGCGGTCGGCACCACCCTGCGCACGGCGGGCCGCACGGTGCTCTTCTCCGCCCTCACCGTCGCGGTGTCTCTGGCCGCGATGCTGCTCTTCCCGCAGTACTTCCTGCGCTCCTTCGCCTACGCCGGCATCGCCGTGGTGCTGCTCGCCGCGGCCGCCGCCCTGATCCTGCTCCCCGCGGCGCTGGTGCTCCTCGGTGACCGGGTGAACTCCCTGGACCTGCGGCGCCTGTTCCGGCGCGGAGGGCCGCGTCCGGCCGACGGCGGGGCCGCCTGGGGACGCATGGCCTCCCTCGTGATGCGCAGGGCACCGCTCTTCGCGGTGGCCACCACGGTCGGCCTCATCGTCCTCGGACTGCCCTTCCTGGGCGTGAAGTTCGGCACGGCCGACGACCGTCAGCTGCCCTCGGGCGCGGAGTCGCACATCGTCCAGCAGCACATCCGCGACGGCTTCCCGGGCAGTCCCGGCGGAGGTCTGGAGGTCCTGGCCGAGGGAGCGGCCACCCCGACCCAGTACGCCCGGTACAGGGAGCGGATCGCCGCCCTGCCCGAGGTGCTGCGTGTGGACGGGCCCCTGGTGAAGGGCGACGCGGCGTACTTCACGGTCCTGCCGAAGGGCGAGGCCGTGGACGAGGGGGCCCAGCGGCTGGTGGGCGAACTCCGGGCGACGGCCGCTCCGTTCGACACCTCCGTGACCGGCACGGCGGCCGTCCTGGTCGACTCCAAGCACGCGATAGCCGACCGGTTGCCGTGGGCGGCCGCGTTCATCGCGATCGTCACGCTGCTCCTGGTGTTCCTGCTGACCGGCAGCGTGCTGATCCCGGTCCAGGCGGTGCTGCTCAACGCGCTCAGCCTGACCGCGATGTTCGGTGCGGTGGTCTGGGTCTTCCAGGACGGCCATCTCTCCGGCCTCCTCGACTTCACCAGTTCCGGTTCGATCGAGACGACCCTCCCGGTCCTGATGTTCTGCGTCGCCTTCGGGCTCTCCATGGACTACGGCGTCTTCCTCCTCTCCCGTATCAAGGAGGAGTACGACCACACCGGCGACCACCGGGAGGCGGTCCGCTTCGGGCTCCAGCGCACCGGAGGGCTCATCACCGCCGCCGCGGTCATCCTCGCGGTGGTGATGGTCGCCATCGGCACCTCCCGGGTCGCCAACACCAAGATGCTCGGCCTGGGCATCGCGCTCGCCGTGCTGATGGACGCGATGGTCGTCCGCAGCCTGCTGGTCCCGGCGGTCATGCGCCTGACCGGCCGGGCCACCTGGTGGGCGCCCGGACCGCTGCGGCGCTTCCACGACCGGTTCGGACTCAGCGAGGGGGAGGCGCCGGATGCGGCCCCGGCACCGGCGACCGAGCCCGGCCGGGACAAGGCGGGCGCGCGCGGATAGCGTTCCCGGGGAAGGTGATCTCCGGGCGGAGGGCGGAAGCCGATGCGGGCAGTGGTGTTCGAGCGGTACGGGGAGCCGGCCGAGGTGCGGGAGGTGGCGGACCCGGCGCCCGCGGAGCACGGGGTCGTGGTGCGCGTCGAGTCCACGGGGCTGTGCCGGAGCGACTGGCACGGCTGGATGGGCCACGACCCGGACATCACGCTGCCGCATGTTCCGGGGCACGAACTCGCCGGGGTGGTCGAGGCGGTGGGTGCCCGGGTGACCGGCTGGCACCCCGGCGACCGGGTCACCGTCCCCTTCGTCTGCGCCTGCGGAAGCTGTCCCGCGTGCGCGGCGGGCGACCAGCAGGTGTGCGAGCGGCAGACCCAGCCCGGGTTCACGCACTGGGGTTCCTTCGCCCGGTACGTGGCGCTCGACCACGCCGACGTGAACCTGATCGCGGTGCCGCCGGAGCTGTCCTTCGCGACGGCTGCCTCGCTGGGCTGCCGGTTCGCCACGGCGTTCCGGGCGGTGGCCGCCCAGGGAAGGGCGGCCGCGGGGGAGTGGGTCGCGGTGCACGGCTGTGGCGGTGTCGGCCTCTCGGCGGTGATGATCGCGGCGGCCTCCGGGGCCCGGGTCGTGGCCGTCGACGTGTCACCCGCGGCGCTCGATCTCGCGCGGAAGTTCGGGGCGGCGGAGTGCGTGGACGCCTCTGCCGTGGCCGACCCGGCGCAGGCGGTCCGTGAACTGACCGGCGGTGGCGCGCATGTGTCGCTGGACGCCCTCGGATCGCCCGCCACCTGCGCGGCCTCGGTGAACGGTCTGCGCCGTCGCGGCCGGCACGTCCAGGTCGGCCTGCTGCCCTCCCCGACCGGTACGACCCCCGTCCCGATGGCCCGTGTGATCGGCCTCGAACTCGAACTCCTCGGCAGCCACGGCATGGCCGCCCACGCCTACCCGGCGATGATGGAACTGGTCCGTGCCGGGACGCTCCGGCCCGACCTCCTGGTGACGTCCACCATCACACTGGACGCGGCACCGGCCGCACTGGCGGCCATGGGTTCGGCACCGGGCTCGGGGGTGACCGTCATCGAGCCGTGGAGCTGACGGTCCGTGGGCCGATGGTCCGTGGGCCGGTGGTCAGTGAGCCGTGGGGCCGGCGGGGTGTCCCCGGTGGGCGGCCCACTCATGGGCGAGGACCGACATCCGTACGGCGTCGATCCACTCGCCGTCGTGCAGGAGCGTCTGGCGCTCGACCCCCTCGGCCACGAAGCCGGCCTTCTCGTAGGCGCGGCGGGCCCGGGGGTTGAACGCGAAGACGTACAGCGAGACGCGGTGCAGGGCCAGTTGCTCGAAGGCGTGTCCGACGATCAGCCGGGTGGCCTCGGTGCCCAGTCCCCGGTCCCGGCCCCGGGGGCCGATGAGGATGCGGAACGTGCAGTTGCGGTTGTGCCGGTCCCACTCGTTCAGGACGGCCTCGCCGACCAGTTCACCGGTGGCGCGGTCCACCACACCGAGGTCCAGCCGGTCCGGCTGTTCGCCGCGCGTCGCGTACCAGGAACGCAGCCGCTCCGGCCCGAACTCCTCGTCCGGGCTGCCGGTGAGCCGCAGGACCTCGGGGTCGGCCAGGATCTCCGCCATCACCGGGGCGTCGTCCACGGTGAACGGTCGCAGCAGGGTCTTCTCGCCGGTGAGGACGGGTTTCACGGAGAAGGTCACCGTTGGATCATCGGCGGGCGACCGGCACGGCGGCAAGCGAATTGGGGCGGTGCCCCACCCGGAGGCGAGGCACCCGGACATGAAGGGCCCGGAGATGAGGCTCCCGGAGGCGAGACGCCCGGAGACGAGTCGCCCGGAAGCGAGACGCCCGGAGTTGAGGCGTCCGGTGGAAGGGGTCAGTCGTCTCTGCGGGCCCGGTTTCCCGGTCGCGAGGCGACCCAGGACCGGACGGTGTCCGCGTACCAGTAGGGCTTTCCGCCCTCGACATGGTCGGGCGGCGGCAGCAGCCCGTGCTTGCGGTAGGAGCGCACCGTGTCCGGCTGCACCTTGATGTGCGCCGCGATCTCCTTGTACGACCAGAGCCTGCGGTCGGTCATGAGGGGCACCTCCCTGCGCGCGCCGCGGCGGCGGCCTGGGGGCGGCCGTCGGGGGAGCCGGGCGCTGCGCTGGTGATCACAAAGCCTGTGCCCCGTGAACGACGCGGCGCGAGGGCAGGGCAGTGGCTGTTGACCGGGTGTTACGCAAGACCCGCGTACACGCGACATGTGTGACACGAAGGTGTTTTTTGTGACACGCGTGACGCATTGGTCGCCGAGGGACGGGATTTCGTCATGCCGGTGACGCCGGTGACGCCGGTGACGCCGGTGACGCCGGTGACGCCGGTGACGCCGGGGGCGTCGCCGGGGGCGGAGGCAGGACCGGAAGGGCCGGGCCCTTTCCCGAACGCTCATCGTCGTTCGAGCGGAGGGACGCCCCCGACGCCCCTGCCGGCGGGCCCGGCCCACCGGCTCCCCGCGCCCCGCATCCCCCCGGGGTCCGCGGCCGGAAATCACAGCCTGCCGTCGGTGCCGTCCGGTGGTCTTGGAGAAAATCGCCCTCCGGTCGATCGCGTTCCGCTCCGGAGCGGGTGTGCTTCGGGCCGTTCGGGGTCAGCCCGGGAGCGGGCGTGCCCGGTCCGCCGCGCCGAACAGGGGAGAGGGCGGCGCGCTCCGGCCGGGGGAGAGCACCAGACTGGTCGCCTCGCCCGCCACCCGCTCGTCCCCCGGCGGAGCGGACGGCGAGGCCCGCGGAGCCGTCCGCGCGGCGGTGAACCCGCGCGGAGTGCACCCGGTCATCGCCCTGAACTCCCTGCTCAGGTGGGCCTGGTCGTAGTAGCCGCAGGCCGCGGCCGTCTCGGCCTGGGAGCGGCCCGACGCGAGCAGCCGCCGTGCCCGCTGGAGCCGCAGCACCCGGGCGGCGGCCTTCGGCCCGAGCCCGATCTGTTCCCGGAAGCGTCTCTCCAACTGCCGTACGCTCCAGCCGACCTCGTCGGCCAGGCGCGGCACCGGGATGGCGCCCCCGGTCCCGCGCAGCCGGTTCCAGGCCCGCACCACCCGCGCCGAAGTCGGCGTTCCCGCCCCGGCCCAGCGGGCGAGTGCGTCGTCGAGCAGCCCGAACCGTTCCGCCCAGTCGGGCAACGCGGCCAGCGCGGCGCGGAGTTCGCCGACACTGCCCCAGCGGTCACCGCCCGCGGGCGTGCCCAGCGGGTGGGGCAGCTCGTCGGGGTCCACGGTCCGGTCCGTCAGTTCGTACTGCGGGGTGCCGAACAGGGTGAAGGCCGCCCACGGCATGAGCAGTACCTCGATGCCCGACAGCCGTCCGCCGTGCTCGCCGACGGCCGCGGTGGTGGCCGGCCCCGAGAAGACCGACACGAGGGTGGCCGGGGGCCGGCCCGAGCGGGTGACGCGCACCGGCTGGTCGAACCCCAGGAACAGTGTCGCCGCACCGATCGGGGCCTCCAGCCGGCGCCGCGGGCCGTCGAGGGCGAGCCGGATGCCGCGGTAGCCGACCACGCCGGGCCGCAGGCGCGGGTGGGGCGGCGCGACGGCGGTCTCCCAGGAACCGCCCGGTCCGTCCCCCGCCCGCAGGACGAGTTCCGCCGCTGCCCGGGTGACAGCCCCTTCCAGGGTCCGCGTGACGGCCCCCGCCGCCGCCCGGCCGGCAGCCCCTTGTGTCACTCGTGTGGCGGCCCCCGCCCGGCGGGGACGCCCGGGCGGCCCGCAGGACCCGCCGGGCCCCGAGCGCTCGTCGGGTCCTCCGGGCGCGGAGGTCATGCCCCGCAGGACCTCAGGAACGCCCGGGTGCGTCGGGCGATCGGCAGTGGCTTGTCCGGCGGACACGGGTACATGTCCTGCTCGACGATCGCGAAGAGCTCGACGCCGAGCTGCTGCGCGGCGGCGAGGACGGGCTCCAGCGCCGGGACGCCGGACGGCGGTTCGCACATCACGCCGCGCGCGACGGCCGGCCCGAACGGCACCTCCTCGGCGCGGACTCCGGCCAGCACCAGCGGGTCCACCTGCTTGAGGTGGAGGTAGCCGATGCGTTCGCCGTACGTCTCGATGAGCTTGACGCTGTCGCCGCCGCAGTAGGCGTAGTGGCCCGTGTCCAGACACAGCGACACCAGGGAGGAGTCGGTCGCGTCGAGGAACCGCGTCACGTTCTCCTCGCTGTCGATGTGCGTGTCGGCGTGCGGGTGGACGACGATCCGCAGCCCGTAGCGCTCGCGCACCTCATGGGCGAGCCGCTCGGTCTGGGCGGTCAGATTGCGCCACTGGGTCGGCGTCAGCGTGCTGTCCTCCAGCACCGCGCCGGTCTTGTCGTCGCGCCAGAAGGCCGGGATGACGACGAGATGCTCGGCACCCATCGCCTGGGTGAGCGCCGCGATGTCCGAGACGTGTGCCCAGGTGGACTCCCAGACGTCGGGACCGCGGTGCAGCCCGGTGAAGACCGTGCCCGCCGAGACGGTGAGCCCGCGTCGTGCGGTCTCCTCCTTGAGGACGTCCGGATCGGTGGGCAGATAGCCGTACGGGCCGAGTTCGATCCACTCGTAGCCCGAGCCGGAGACCTCGTCGAGGAAGCGCCGCCAGGGGACCTGCTGCGGGTCGTCGGGGAACCAGACGCCCCAGGAGTCGGGAGCCGAACCGATCCGGATGCGCGACAGTGAGGACGGAGGCGACGACCGCGGTGACGACTCCGGCGAGGGCCCGGACCCGGGCCGCGGCGATGACTGAGGTGGCAACGACGTCATGGGCGTCAGCTTCCGGCGGCTCCGGGGAGGTGTCAAGGGCTCGTCCGAATGTCTGGACAAAACATTGACAGGCTCCGCGGGCGGGACTAGACCTGGGGACAGCCGTAGGGAAGGGAACTCGATGGCGTACGAGCTGATCACCATGGGGCGGATCGGCGTGGACCTCTACCCGTTGCAGACGGGAGTCCCGCTGGCCCGGGTGACGTCCTTCGGCAAGTTCCTCGGCGGCTCGGCGACCAACGTCGCGGTGGCGGCCGCGCGGCTCGGACGGCGTACGGCCGTCATCACCCGGACGGGCGACGATCCCTTCGGGGCCTATCTGCGCGAGGCGTTGCGCGACTTCGGCGTCGACGACCGCTGGGTCACCGCGGTCCCCGGGCTGCCGACCCCGGTCACCTTCTGCGAGATCTTCCCGCCGGACGACTTCCCGCTCTACTTCTACCGGCAGCCCAAGGCCCCCGACCTGGAGATCGACGCCCACGAACTCGACCTCGGCGAAGTGCGCGCAGCCCGCGTCTTCTGGATGACGGGCACGGGGCTGAGCGCGGAACCGAGCCGCACGGCCACGCTCGCCGCCCTGGCCCACCGGGCCCGGTCCGGTACGACGGTCTTCGACCTCGACTGGCGCCCCATGTTCTGGGGGGACGCGGCGGGGAAGAACGCGGCCGGGAAAAGCACGGCCGGGAGGAACGGAGCTCCGCACGACACGGCGCGGAAGGACCTCGCCGCCTCGGCGCGCCCCTTCTACGCGGAGGCCCTGCGTCACGCCACCGTCGCCGTCGGCAATGTCGACGAGGTCGAGATCGCGACGGGCGAGCGCGAGCCGCACGCCGCCGCCGACGCCCTCCTCGAAGCCGGTGTCGAACTCGCCGTGGTGAAACAGGGCCCCAAGGGTGTGCTCGCCGTCCATCGCGACGGCACCCGGGCCGAGGTCCCGCCGCTCCCGGTCGAGGTGCTCAACGGCCTCGGCGCGGGAGACGCGTTCGGCGGCTCCCTCTGCCACGGACTGCTCGCCGGCTGGGACCTGGAGCGGGTCATGCGCCACGCGAACGCGGCGGGCGCCATCGTCGCCTCCCGACTGGAGTGCTCCTCCGCGATGCCGACGCCGGACGAGGTCGACCAGGCCCTCGCGGCGGGAGCGGTGCGGTGAGGGCGGGCCACGTCGGGGGAGCCCGCCACGAACAGGGCGGCGAGGCACCCCCGCCCCACGAGGCGGTCGAACACGCCCGGGCGGGCGTGCCGGAGAACACCGAGCCCGCCGGTGCCCCGCCCGACGGACCGCACTCCGCCACCCCCGTCACCCCCACCGCCTACGACCGTCTGCGCCCGTCGTCCCCCCGTGTCGACGTCCTCGCCCTCGTCCAGGTCCGTGCCCGACACCCCGAGGCGATCGCCGAGGCCGCCGCGCGGCGGGTGCGGCGGCCCCTGGTGGACGGCTCCGGACGGCTGATGATCGTCGCCGCGGACCACCCGGCGCGCGGCGCGCTGGCCGTCGGCGACCGGAGGCTGGCCATGGCGGGGCGCGCCGACCTGCTGGAGCGGCTGTGTCTCGCGCTCTCCCGCCCCGGCGTCGACGGCGTGCTCGCCACCGCCGACCTCCTCGACGACCTGCTGCTGCTCGGCGCGCTCGACGGCAAGGTGGCCATCGGCTCGATGAACCGGGGCGGACTCGCGGGTTCGGCCTTCGAGCTGGACGACCGGTTCACCGGGCACCGCCCGAAGGACCTCGAGCGGCTCGGGTTCGACGCGGGCAAACTGCTGCTGCGCATCGACTACGACGATCCGGGCTCGCTGCGCACCCTGGAGTCCACGGCCCGGGTGATCGACGACATGGCCGAACGTCAACTTCCGGTCTTCGTCGAACCGTTCCTCTGCCGTCGCCGGGAGGACGGTACCCTGCGCAACGATCTGAGCGCCGAGGCCGTCACCAAGTCGATCGCCATCGCCAGTGGCCTGGGCGGCAGTTCGGCGTACACCTGGCTGAAGGTCCCCGTCACCGAGAACCCTGACGACATGGCCCGCGTCATGGAGACCTCCACGCTGCCCGCCGTCCTGCTCGGGGGCGATGTCGGTGAGGACCAGGAGGGTGCGTACGAGAAGTGGCGCGGGGCGCTCCGGCTCCCCACCGTGCAGGGCCTGGTGGTGGGCCGTTCGCTGCTGTACCCCGCGGACGGCGATGTCGCCGCGGCCGTGGACACCGCCGTAGGACTGCTGTGAGGGCCGCATGAGCCGTCCGAGCAACGAGCTGTACGTGCCCAGGGGCACCACGGCCGACGCGTACTACGCCCTCGACATCGATCCCGGGCGGGCAGGCTGGACCCACAGCAGTCTGCGGGTCGTGGAACTGGCGCCCGGTGGCACCCACACCTTCACCACCGGGGACAGTGAGTGGATCGTGCTCCCGCTCAGCGGCGGCTGCACGGTGCGCGCCAAGGACGGCATGGAGCAGGAAGAGTTCCAACTCCTGGGCAGAAGGAGCGTGTTCGACGGAGTCTCCGACTTCGCGTACGTGCCCCGTGAGGCCCGGGTCCAGATCGCCTCCGGCGTGGGAGGCCGCTTCGCCCTGGCAGGAGCGAAGTGCGAGCGCCGACTCCCCGCCCGCTACGGCCCCGCGCCGGAGGTTCCCGTCGAAGACCGCGGCAGCGGCGACTGCGCCCGCCAGGTGCGCAACTTCGCCGCCGCCGACGTCTTCGACTGCGACCGGCTGATCGCCGTCGAGGTGATCACCCCTGGCGGCAACTGGTCCTCGTATCCGCCCCACAAGCACGACGAACACCTGCCCGGTGTCGAGTCGCGGCTGGAGGAGATCTACTACTTCGAGATCGACGGCCCGAACGGTTTCGGCTATCAGCGCGTATTCCCTTCCCGTGAGGGCGGTTCCGACGTCCTCGCCGAGGTCCGCACCGGCGATGCCGTCCTCGTCCCCGACGGATGGCACGGTCCGTCCATCGCCCAGCCCGGCCACGCCATGTACTACCTGAACGTCATGGCGGGGCCGGGCGGGGACAGGGAGTGGCGGATCCGCTTCCACCCGGGACACGTAGAAAGCACAGGGGGATACCGATGACCTCGACGACGAGGCTGACGGTCGCACAGGCGCTGGTGCGGTTCCTGGCCGCGCAGTACACGGAACGGGACGGCGAGCGACGCCGCCTGATCGGCGCCACCTGGGGCATCTTCGGCCACGGGAACGTCGCCGGGATCGGCCAGGCGCTCGTCGAGTACGCCGACGAGATGCCGTACCACCAGGGGCGCAACGAACAGGCCATGGTGCACGCGGCGGTCGGCTACGCGCGCCAGTGCGGCCGGCTGTCGGCGCACGCCGTGACCACCTCCATCGGGCCCGGCGCCACCAACCTCGTCACCGGCGCCGCGCTCGCCACGATCAACCACCTCCCGGTGCTGCTCCTGCCCGGCGACGTGTTCGCGACCCGCCCCGCCGATCCGGTGCTCCAGCAGCTCGAAGTCCCCTTCGCCGGGGATGTGTCGGTGAACGACTGTCTGCGCCCGGTGTCGAAGTACTTCGACCGGATCAGCCGCCCCGAAGCCCTGATCCCGGCGGCCCTCCAGGCGATGCGCGTGCTCACCGACCCCGTCGACACCGGCGCCGTCACGCTCGCGCTGCCCCAGGACGTGCAGGCGGAGGCGTACGACTGGCCCGAGGAGTTCTTCGCCGAGCGGACCTGGGCCGTGCGGCGCCCGGCGGCCGACGCCGGTGAACTGGCCGGTGCCGTCGCGGCGGTCCGCCAGGCCCGGCGTCCGCTGATCGTCGCGGGCGGCGGTGTCCACCACAGCCGTGCGGAGGAGGCGCTCGCGGAGCTCGCCTCCGCCACCCGCATCCCCGTCGCCTCCACCCAGGCGGGCAAGGGCTCGCTGCGCTGGGACCACCCCCAGGACGTCGGCGGCATCGGCCACACCGGCACGGCGACCGCCGACGAGCTCGCCCGCACCGCCGACCTGGTGATCGGTGTCGGCACCCGCTACACCGACTTCACCACCGCCTCCGGCACCCTCTTCGGCGCGTCGGGTGTCCGCTTCCTCAACCTCAACATCGCTCCGTACGACGGCCACAAGCTCGCCGGCACACCGCTGATCGCCGACGCGCGCGCCGGTCTCGAAGCGCTCGGCGAGGCGCTGCTGATGCACAAGCACCGCGCCGAGCCGGCGTACGTCACCGAGTACACGGACGACAAGGAGCGCTGGGAGTACCGCGTCGACGCGGCCTACGAGGCCGAGGACGTCGACATCCGGCCCACCCAGCCGCAGGTCCTCGGCGTCCTGGACGAGCTGGTCACCGAGGACGACATCCTGATCAACGCGGCCGGCTCGCTCCCCGGCGACCTGCACAAACTGTGGCGGGCCCGGTCGCGGGACCAGTACCACGTCGAGTACGGCTATTCGTGCATGGGCTACGAGATCCCGGCCGCGATCGGTGTACGGATGGCGGCCCCGGACCGGCCCGTGTGGGCGCTGGTCGGCGACGGCACCTATCTGATGATGCCGACCGAGATCGTCACCGCGGTCCAGGAGGGCGTCGCGATCAAGGTGATCATCCTCCAGAACCACGGGTACGCCTCGATCGGCGGTCTCTCCGAGTCCGTGGGCGGCGAGCGGTACGGCACGGCGTACCGCTACCGGGCCGGGGACCGTACGTACACGGGGGCGCCGCTGCCGGTGGATCTCGCGGCCAACGCGGCCAGCCTGGGCATGCGCGTCCTACGCGCGAAGACCGTGCGTGACCTGCGTACCGCCCTGGCCGAGGCGCGCGACGCGGACACTCCCACTTGTGTCTACGTGGAGACCGAAACGGCAGACACAGTGTCGGGCGCGCCCCCGGCCCAAGCCTGGTGGGATGTACCTGTGGCCGAGACCGCGACCCGATCGTCGGCGGTCAAGGCACGTGAGGAGTACGACCGGCACGTCGCCGCCCGACGCCGCCATCTGTGAAGGAGTGCATGGCCATGACGAAGACCGTCGACCACTGGATCGCCGGCAAGACCGTCGAGGGTGCGTCGGGTACGTACGGGCCGGTCACCGACCCGGCGACCGGCGCCGTGACCACGAAGGTCGCGTTCGCGAGTGTCGAGGAGGTCGACGCCGCGGTCGCCGCCGCGAAGGACGCGTACGCGACCTGGGGACAGTCCTCGCTGGCCAAGCGGTCCACGATCCTGTTCAAGTTCCGCGCGCTGCTCGACGCCAACCGGGACGCGATCGCCGAGCTGATCACCGCCGAGCACGGCAAGGTGCACTCGGACGCGCTGGGCGAGGTCGCCCGCGGTCTGGAGATCGTCGACCTGGCGTGCGGGATCACCGTGCAGCTGAAGGGCGAGCTGTCGACCGAGGTGGCCTCCAAGGTCGACGTGGCGTCGATCCGCCAGCCGCTCGGTGTCGTCGCGGGCATCACGCCGTTCAACTTCCCGGCCATGGTGCCGATGTGGATGTTCCCGCTCGCCATCGCGTGCGGCAACACCTTCGTCCTCAAGCCGTCCGAGAAGGACCCGTCGGCCGCCATGAAGCTCGCCGAGCTGCTGGCCGAGGCCGGTCTGCCCGACGGTGTCTTCAACGTCGTGCACGGCGACAAGGTGGCCGTCGACCGTCTCCTGGAGCACCCGGACGTCAAGGCGGTGTCCTTCGTGGGCTCGACGCCGATCGCCCGCTACATCCACACCACCGCCGCCGCGAACCACAAGCGCGTCCAGGCCCTGGGCGGCGCCAAGAACCACATGCTGGTCCTGCCGGACGCCGACCTGGACGCGGCCGCCGACGCCGCCGTCTCCGCCGCGTACGGCTCGGCCGGCGAGCGCTGCATGGCGATCTCCGCGGTCGTGGCGGTCGGCTCCATCGGCGACGAGCTGGTGGACAAGATCCGCGAGCGCGCCGAGAAGATCAAGATCGGTCCCGGCAGCGACCCGACGTCCGAGATGGGTCCGCTGATCACCGCCGCCCACCGCGACAAGGTCGCCTCGTACGTGACGGGCGCCGCCGACCAGGGCTCCGAGGTCGTCCTCGACGGCACGGGCTACACGGTCGAGGGGCACGAGGACGGCCACTGGATCGGCCTCTCGCTCCTGGACCGCGTGCCGGTGACGGCGGACGCGTACAAGGACGAGATCTTCGGCCCGGTGCTGTGCGTGCTGCGCGTGGACACCTACGACGAGGGGGTGGCGCTGATCAACGCGTCGCCCTTCGGCAACGGCACCGCGATCTTCACCCGGGACGGCGGCGCCGCCCGTCGCTTCCAGCTGGAGATCGAGGCGGGCATGGTCGGCGTGAACGTGCCGATCCCGGTGCCCGTCGGCTACCACTCCTTCGGCGGCTGGAAGGACTCCCTCTTCGGGGACCACCACATCTACGGCAACGACGGCACGCACTTCTACACCCGCGGCAAGGTCGTCACCACCCGCTGGCCGGACCCGTCGGAGGCGCCGACGGGCGTCGACCTGGGCTTCCCGCGCAACCACTGAGGCGCCCCCGGTGCCCCGCCCCTCGTCCGGGGGGCGGGGCACCGTCGCGTTTCGGGCCCCTGCCGGCCGCGGGGGCCCACCTCGGAGTGACGCCGAAGTCCTCGCCGTCCACGGGCGTCCGGAGTGCGGACCAATCCTGGCGAATTTCGAGACCCCGACTGCGGTTCTCGTCATGGAGTGATGAAACGGGTAGCGCAGGGAAATTGACGATGTTTCCTTGGAAAGCAAGGTCATGATCCGCTAGGTATTGATGATTGCAACATAGTGGCGTTGAAGCCTGGGAAAGTTATGTGATGTGGGCTGCTCCGCTACTGCGGATTCCGTAGGTAAACGGCCATTGACGCAACGGTTTCCGTCAAGGTTCCATCAGCGCGGGAGCGGACGAGAAGCAGCACGACGCGAGCCGCCGGAGGCGATAGCGCTCCCGCCCGAACCACCTGACGCACGAGTCGATCGGAACCGCTTCATGACCGACACGCTCCGCCCTGTCGAGACGGCCGTCCCGGACGCCGCCCCCACGGCGACCGGGAACCCCCAAAAGCTCAAGCGCTCCATCGGCATCGTCGGCGGCACCCTGCTGACGCTCTCGTGCGTGACACCCGCCTCGACGCTGTTCGTCGTGGTTCCCGACCTGTTCTCCTCGCTCGGCACGGCGACCGCGCTGACCATCGCGATCGGCTCCCTGCTCTGTATCGCCGTGGCGCTCTGCTACTCGGAGCTGGGCACCCTCATCCCCAGCGCGGGCGGCGAGTACGCCATGGTCTCCACGATGGCCGGACGTCTCGCGGGCTGGCTCGTCTTCGTGCTCTCCCTGCTGGTCGTCATGATCGTGCCGCCGGTGATCGCGATGGGCACGGCCGACTATCTGGCGCCCATCGTCCATCTGAACCCCTCGGTCGCCGGCGCCGCCGTGATGATCCTGGCCACCCTCGCCGGCCTGCTCGACCTGCGCGCCAACGCCTGGATCACCGGAATCTTCCTGGTCCTCGAGGTCATCGCCGCGGCGCTCGTGGCGGTCCTGGGCTTCGCCCACAGCGAGCGGGGCGTCGGCAGCCTGGTCTCGATGCAGGTCGCCGACTCCGGCGGCCACACGGACACCGTGACGGCCATGCTGGTCGTCTCCGGGCTCGCCATCGCCCTCTTCATCACCCAGGGCTTCTCGACCGCGGTCTACCTCTCCGAGGAACTGGAGAACCCGCGCCGCAACGTCGCCCGTACCGTCCTCGCCACCCTCGCCATCTCCACCGTCATCATCCTGGTGCCGGTCGTCGCGATCACCATGGGCGCCTCCGACCTGTCGGCCCTGACCGGCGGCGACATCAGCGGCATGGTCACGGCCTGGTCCAACTCGGCCGTCGGCACCTTCGTCAGCCTCTGCGTCGCCCTCGCGATCATCAACGCGGGCATCGTCATGGTCATCCAGAACTCGCGCGTCCTGTTCGCCTCGGCCCGCGACAAGGCGTGGCCCGGCCCGGTCAACGAGGGCCTGTCCCGGCTCGGCCGGTTCGGCTCCCCCTGGGTCGCCACGCTGCTGGTGGGCGTCCCCGGCGCCGCCCTCTGCTTCGTCAACCTGGACACCCTGTACGGCGTGACGGGCGTGTCGGTGACGGCCATGTACCTGCTCGTCGCGGTCGCCGCGCTGCTCGCCCGGCGCGGCCACCACCGCCACACGCCCGCCTGGCGGATGCCGCTGTGGCCCGCGGTACCGGTCCTGCTGATCGCGGTCCTCGCCTACATCCTCACCCAGCAGGAGACGGTCTACCTGCTGTGGACCGGCGGCATCACCGCGGTCGCCACCCTCTACTGGGCCTTCTACCTGCGGCCCCGCCGCGACACCCGCTGGCTGGTGTCGATCCCCGAGGACGCGGAGGCATAACGGCGCGGCACGCCCCGCCGGACCCGGCCCCGCCCCGGCGGCCTCAGCCGAAGTCCCACGTCACCACCGTGCACGTCCCGTCGTCCTTGCCACCCGCGCTGCGGTAGGTGGCGAGGGCGACGTCGTTCCCGGTGTCCACACCGACCCACATCCCGTAGCAGCCGCGTTCCCTGGCCAGGGCGGAGAGTTCGCGGATCAGCGCCCGCCCGGTGCCACGCCGCCGGAACACCTCGGCCACCGCCAGCTCGTACAGGAACATCTCGGTGCCCTTGTCGGGGTGGACCGTCTCCACGCCGCTGATGAAGCCGACGGGGACCTCGCCCTCGTAGGCCAGGTACAGGTGGTGCCCCCGGGTGTCCAGGAACCGCCGGGCCCACTCGGGACGCACGGGATGGTCGAAGAGGTACTCGGCGGCGGTCAGTTCCTCGACAGTGGTGGCGCGGCGCATCTCCATGGGGCGTTCGTACCACGGACGCGGTACGCCGGACCCGTGCCGTACTCCCGTGGGAGGGGCACGGGTTCAGCCCGGCGGCTGCCCCGGTCGCCGGCGGGCGCCCGTACCGTTGAGGCATGGATCTTCGACTGCCCCGGCCGCGCGGGCCGCTCCGGGGGCGCCTCCCCGCTCGCACCACGGCGCGAGCCCGCGGCAGATGGGCGGCCGCCGTCGCGGCCGTCGCGCTGCTCGCCGGAGCGGGCACCTGGACCGCCGTCGCCGACGACGGCGCTCCCGCCGTGCACCGCGCCGACCACGTCATGGCCATGGACGGCGGGGTGCGGCTCGACACCTCGTACTTCACCGCGGGCCCCTCCTCGCAGCGCCGCCCCGCCGTCCTCCTCGCGCACGGCTTCGGCGGCAGCAAGGCCGACGTGCGCGGCGAGGCCGAGAAGCTCGCCCGCGACGGGTACGCGGTGCTGACCTGGTCGGCGCGCGGCTTCGGCGAGTCCACCGGCAGGATCGGGCTGAACGACCCCAAGGGCGAGGTCGCCGACGTCTCCCGGCTCGTCGACTGGCTCGCCCGGCGGCCCGAGGTCCGGCTGGACGGGAACGGCGACCCGCACGTGGGCGTCACGGGCGCCTCGTACGGCGGGGCCGTCTCCCTGCTCGCCGCCGCGAACGACCGGCGCGTCGACGCGATCGCCCCCTCCATCACGTACTGGAACCTCGCGGACGCCCTGTTCCCGAACGGCGTGTTCAAGAAGATCTGGACGGGCCTCTTCATCAACTCCGGCGGCGGCTGCGACCGGTTCCGGCCCGAACTGTGCGCGATGTACAACCGGGTCGCGGAGTCCGGGAAGCCGGACGCGGCGGCGACGAAGCTGCTCCAGGAGCGCAGCCCCTCCGCCGTCGGCGACCGCATCAAGGTGCCCACCCTCATCGTGCAGGGCCAGTCCGACTCCCTCTTCCCGCTCGGGCAGGCCGACGCCATGGCCAAGGCGATCAAGGCCAACGGCGCGCCCGTGGACGTCGACTGGATCTCCGGCGGCCACGACGGCGGCGACCGTGAGACGGACCGCGTCACCTCCCGGGTCGGCTCCTGGTTCGACCGCTACCTGAAGGACGACAAGGGCGCCGACACGGGCCCCGCCTTCCGCGTCACCCGCACCGGAGGCATCGACTCCACCGACGGCGCCGCCCTGCTGCGCGGCGCGAGCGCCGACACCTACCCCGGGCTGGACAGCGGCCGGCACGCGGTCACGCTGACCGGCCGCGAGCAGAGCTTCGAGAACCCGGCCGGCGCCAGCCCGCCCGCCATCTCCGCCCTGCCCGGCCTCGGCGGCTCGGGCGGCCTCACCCAGCTCTCCTCCCTCGGCGTCGGGGTCTCCCTCGACTTCCCCGGCCAGTACGCCCGGTTCGAGTCCGCGCCCCTCCGCGACGACCTGCGGATCACCGGCTCGCCGACGGCGACCGTGCACGTCAGGTCGAGCACCGACGACGCGGTCCTCTTCGGGAAGGTGTACGACGTCGGTCCGGGCGGCACCCAGCAGGTGCTGCCCTCCCAACTGATCACCCCGGTCCGCGTCGAGGGCGCGAAGACCGGCAAGGACGTGACCCTCACCCTCCCCGCCGTCGACCACGAGGTCCGGAAGGGCCACCGGCTGCGCCTGGTCCTCGCCTCCACCGACCTCGGCTACGCCTCCCCGGCGGCCCCGGCGACGTACACCGTCTCCCTGAAGGGCGACCTCCGGGTGCCGACCGCCCCCGGAGTGACGACCGCCGCCGCGCCGCTGCCCGCCTGGGTGTGGTGGCTGCCGCTCGCCGGCGCGCTGACCGCCCTGGCGCTGCTGGTCACCGGCCGCCGCCGCACGAGCGCCCCGGCCCCCGATCCCGGGTCCGCCGAAGTCCCGCTCCAGATCACCGGCCTGAGCAAGCGCTACGCCAGGTCCGCGGACCGGTACGCGGTACGGGAGCTGTCGTTCCGGGTGGAGAAGGGCCAGGTCCTCGGCCTGCTCGGACCGAACGGCGCGGGCAAGACCACCACCCTGCGCATGCTCATGGGCCTCATCAAGCCCGACGACGGCGAGATCCGCGTCTTCGGGCACGCGATCCGCCCCGGCGCGCCGGTCCTCTCCCGGGTCGGGGCCTTCGTCGAGGGCGCGGGCTTCCTCCCGCACCTGTCCGGCCGCGAGAACCTGGAACTGTACTGGCGGGCCACCGGCCGTCCCCCCGAGGACGCCCACCTGGAAGAGGCCCTGGAGATCGCCGGACTCGGCGACGCCCTCGCCCGCGCGGTGCGCACCTACTCCCAGGGCATGCGCCAGCGCCTCGCCATCGCCCAGGCCATGCTCGGCCTCCCGGACCTGCTGATCCTGGACGAACCGACCAACGGCCTCGACCCGCCGCAGATCCGCGAGATGCGCCAGGTGATGATGCGCTATGCCGCCGCGGGCCGCACGGTCATCGTCTCCAGCCATCTCCTCGCCGAGGTCGAGCAGTCCTGCACCCACCTGGTGGTCATGGACCGCGGCCGGCTCGTCCAGGCGGGCCCGGTGTCCGAGATCATCGGCTCCGGCGACACCCTGCTCGTCGGCACCGGCTCACCCGTCGACGAGCCGGTCGTCGAGAAGGTGGGCGCCCTGCCGGGCGTGTCCTCGGCCGTCGCGACCGACGACGGGCTGCTGGTCCGTCTCGACGCCGACGGCAGCGCGCAGCGCCTGGTCGTGGAGCTCGTACGCCTCGAAGTACCGGTGGCGTCGGTGGGACCCCACCGACGCCTGGAAGACGCGTTCCTCACCCTGATCGGAGGCTCCGCATGAGCACGCTCGTCGAGCGGACCGAGACCGCGGACGGGTACCGCGCGCGCCGCACGCTCCCGCTGCGCGTCGAGCTCCTGCGCCAGTTGAAGCGCCGCCGCACCCTGGTGATGGGGGCGATTCTCGCGGCCCTGCCCTTCGTCCTGCTCGTGGCGTTCGCCATCGGCGGCCAGCCCGGCGGGCGCAACGGCCGGGTCACGCTGATGGACACGGCCACCGCGTCGGGCGCCAACTTCGCCGCGGTGAACCTGTTCGTCTCGGCGGGCTTCCTCCTGGTGATCCCGGTCGCGCTGTTCTGCGGCGACACCATCGCCTCCGAGGCAAGCTGGTCCTCGCTGCGCTACCTGCTGGCGGCCCCCGTGCCGAGAGCCCGGCTGCTGTGGTCCAAGCTCACCGTCGCCCTCGGGCTCAGCCTCGCGGCGATGGTCCTGCTGCCGGTCGTCGCGCTGGCCGTGGGCACCGCCGCCTACGGCTGGGGGCCGTTGGAGATCCCCACCGGCGGCGCGCTCTCCGCGGGCACCGCCGCCCAGCGGCTGCTCGTCGTGATCGCGTACATCTTCGTGTCCCAACTGGTCACCGCGGGGCTCGCGTTCTGGCTGTCGACGAAGACGGACGCGCCGCTCGGCGCGGTCGGCGGCGCGGTCGGCCTGACCATCGTGGGGAACGTCCTCGACGCGGTCACCGCCCTCGGGCACTGGCGCGACTTCCTGCCCGCCCACTGGCAGTTCGCCTGGGCCGACGCCGTCCAGCCGACCTTGGAGTGGGGAGGGATGATCCAGGGCACGGCGATCTCCGTAACGTACGCACTCGTCCTGTTCGCCCTGGCCTTCCGCGGTTTCGCGCGCAAGGACATCGTGTCTTAGGTCTCCGGAAGATCACCGACCGGTCTCGAAGCCCCTCCGCCGTGGCCGCTTCGAAATCCTTCCGCAACGCATCCGAGCGCTCATACCGGCCCCCTCGGCCGTCACAGTCACACATGTCGGCCCACACAAGGGCCGTACGCCGAGGGGGCACAGATGGGGATGAACCACATACAGACGGCGGCGGACGCAGGCCGCCCACGCGGGGGCGCGCGGAAGGCGGGCCTACGACGGCTCAGTGCCTCGCTGCTCGCCCTGACGGCGGCGGGCGCGGTGCTGCTCACCGGATGCGGTGCGGGCGGCGGCAACTCCTCGGACAGCGACGGGAAGAAGTCCGGCGACCGCAGCAACCTCCCGCTGCCGGCCCCCGTCCAGCCGTCGGGCGGCGCGGCCGAACGCGACCAGGAGGGCGAGCAGTCGGACGCCCCCGATGTCGCGCCGTCGCCCGACTACCTCTCCACCTTCGCCCTCGACGTCGACACCGCGTCGTACGGCTACGCCCGCCGCGCCCTCGCGGGCGGCCGGGTCCCCGACCCCTCCACGATCCGGCCCGAGGAGTTCGTCAACAGCTTCCGTCAGGACTACGAACGCCCCGACGGCAACGGCTTCTCGGTCACCGTCGACGGCGCCCGCACCGACGACGAACGCTGGTCCCTCGTCCGGGTCGGTCTCGCCACCCGTGCCGCCGAGAGCGAGCGCGAACGCCCGCCCGCCGCCCTCACCTTCGTCATCGACATCTCGGGTTCCATGTCCGAGCCGGGCCGTCTCGACCTGGCCCGGGAATCCCTGGACGTGATGACGGACCGGCTGCGCGACGACGACTCGGTCGCCCTGGTGACCTTCAGCGACGAGGCCGAGACCGTGCTGCCGATGACCCGGCTCGGCGACCACCGCGGCCGTGTCCACAAGGCGATCGACCGCCTGGAGCCGACCGACTCGACCAACCTCGGCGCCGGCGTGAGGACGGGGTACGCGACCGCCGTCGAGGGGCTGCGCGAAGGCGCCACCAACCGGGTCGTCCTGATCTCCGACGCCCTCGCCAACACCGGTGACACGGACGCGGACAGCATCCTCGAACGGATCTCCGCCGCCCGCCGCGAGCACGGCATCACCCTCTTCGGTGTCGGTGTCGGCAGCGAGTACGGCGACGCCCTCATGGAACGCCTCGCCGACAAGGGCGACGGCCACACGACCTACGTCTCCAGCCGCGACGAGGCCCTCACCGTCTTCTGCGACCAGCTCCCGCAGAACATCGACCTCACGGCACGCGACGCCAAGGCGCAGGTCGCCTTCGACCGCGAGACCGTCGAGCAGTTCCGGCTGATCGGCTACGACAACCGCAAGGTCGCCGACGAGGACTTCCGTGACGACCGGGTGGACGGCGGCGAGGTGGGCCCGGGCCACACGGTCACCGCGCTCTACGCCGTCCGCACCCGCCCCGGCGCCTCCGGCCCTCTCGCCACCGCGACCGTCCGCTGGCTCGACCCCGACTCCCGCGCCCCGCACGAGGAGTCCGGCCGCCTGGAGACGGGCTCCCTCCGTGACGGTGTCTGGACCGCGTCCCGCTCCTTCCAAGTCACCGCCGTGGCGGCCTACTTCGCCGACGCCCTGCGCTCGGGCGACGCCCGCTGGAGCTCGCTGCCCGGTGGCCTCCCGCTGGGCGAACTCGCCTCCCGCGCCCGCGATCTGGCGAACGACTCCGAAGACAAGGACGTCACCGCTCTCGCCACCGCGATCGGCCAGGCCGACGAACTGGACGTCTGCGCCACGGGCTGCACACGGTAGCCACCCTGCCCGGCGGCTAGGGCCACCCTCCCTGGCCGCCTGGGCCGCCCTGCCCGGTTGCTCGGGCCCACCCTCCCCGGGCCGCCCTGCCCGGCTGCTTGGGCAACCCTCCCTGGCCGACCTCCCCGGCTGCCCCGCCTCCCGGGCTGCCCCGGCCTCCCCGCCCTCCCGGGCCGTCCCGGCCGCCCCGGCTGCCCCGGCGCCGCCGGGGCAGCCGTCGGCTCGTTCGCCACCTGCTCGTGGGCCGCCCATCGGGCGGGGGAACGGCCTGCGGGGACGGATCGTGCGCGATCCATTGAAATTCCGTTACGCGTGGGTAAGTTGACGCCGGAGTAAGGACCCTGCGACCGGGAGCCGTGATGGGTGTACGCAAGGATCTGAAACGGGCGAAGCGACACGCCGGCCTCGCGAGCCGCAGCCGCGTGGAACTGGTCAAGGACGAGAGCGGTACGGTCCGCGAGGCACGCACCGCCACCCTGGCACCCACCCCCACCTCCGGCAGCACGGCCGACCTGCCGTTCACCAACGCGGCCGAGGCGCCCGACGCGATCGTGCTGCGTTGGCCACGGCAGGGCTCCTGGGCCCCGGTGACCGCGGCCGCCTTCGTCCGCGAAGTCACCGCCACGGCCAAGGGGTTGATCGCGGCGGGCCTCGAACGGGGCGGCCGGGTCGCGGTGATGTCCCGTACGCGCTACGAGTGGACGGTCCTCGACTTCGCCGTCTGGGCGGCGGGCGGCCAGACCGTCCCCGTCTACGCGACCTCCTCCGCCGAGCAGGTGGCGTGGATCGTCCAGGACTCGGACGCGCGCTTCGTGATCGTCGAGACCCCCGGGAACGCGGACACCGTGGCCACCGGCACCGCCCGCCGGTCCGAACCTCCACGCGTCTGGCAGCTCGACGCGGGCGCCCTCGCCGAACTCGCCTCCCTGGGACGGGACATCAGCGACGAGGAGGTCGTCAAGCGGCGCGCCGCGCTGACCCCCGAGACCGTCGCGACGATCTGCTACACCTCCGGGACCACCGGCAGACCCAAGGGCTGCGTCCTCACCCACGCCAACCTGTACGCCGAGGCCGCCAACACGGTGGAGCTGCTGCACCCCGTCTTCCAGGCGGTCACCGGTCGGACCGCCTCGACGATCCTCTTCCTCCCGCTCGCCCACATCATGGGCCGCACCCTCCAGATCGCCTGCCTGATGGCCCGGATCGAGCTGGGTCACTGCCCGAGCATCAGGCCCGACGAACTCCGGCCCGCACTGCGGGAGTTCCGTCCGACGTTCCTGGTCGGCGTCCCGTATCTCTTCGAGAAGATCCACGCCACCGGGCGCGCCACCGCCGAGAAGATGGGCCGCGCCGCCTCCTTCGACCGCGCCGACCGCGTCGCCGTGCGCTTCGGAGAGGCGTATCTGCACAAGTTCCTCGGCAGGGGCAAGGGCCCAGGGCCCGGCCTGTACGCGGCCTGGGCGCTCTACGACCTGCTGGTCTACCGCCGTATCCGCAAGGAACTCGGCGGCCGCGCGCACTACGCCATCAGCGGCGGCTCCCCGCTCGACCGCGACCTCAACCTCTTCTTCTACGCCGCCGGAATCCTCGTCTACGAGGGCTACGGGCTGACCGAGACGACCGCCGCCGCCACCGTCGTCCCGCCTCTCCGGCCCCGCCCCGGAACCGTCGGTCCGCCGGTCCCGGGCACCGCCGTCCGTATCGCCGACGACGGCGAGGTGCTCATCAAGGGGGGTGTCGTCTTCGGCGCCTACTGGAACAACCCGGCGGCGACCGACGCCGTCCTGACCGACGACTGGTTCGCCACCGGCGATCTCGGCGCCCTGGACCAGGACGGCTATCTCACGATCACCGGCCGCAAGAAGGACATCCTCATCACCACGGGCGGCAAGAACGTCTCGCCCGCCGTCCTGGAGGACCGGCTGCGCAGCCGCGCGCCCGTCGGCCAGTGCCTCGTCGTCGGCGACAACCGCCCGTTCGTCGCGGCCCTGATCACCCTCGACGCCGAGGCGGTGGCCCACTGGCTCGCCGTCCGGGGACTCCCCGCGGACACCCCGGCGCGGGACGTCGTCCGTGACCCGCGGATGCGCGCCGACGTCCAGAAGGCCGTGGACCACGCCAACCAAGCCGTCTCCCGGGCCGAATCCATTCGCGCGTTCGCTTTGGTGGAAGGTGATTTCACGGAGGACAACGGTCTGCTCACGCCGTCCCTGAAGGTGAAACGGCACGCGGTGACGGCGCTGTACGCGGCCGAGATCGAGACGCTGTACGGGAGTTGAGGAAGCCACTGCCCCGGACACGGGCACAGCCACTGCCCCGGACACGGGAACAGCGGGCCGCTCCCGAGGAGTGACCCGCTGTCCGTGGTGCCGAGGTGATCAGCTGCCGACGGCGCCGTTGCCCGACAGGACCGGGATGTTGTCCAGGATGTGCGAGAGCGGCTCGTCGCCCTTGGCCTGGGTGGAGTTCTCGGTGCACTGCTGGTTCTGCGGGGCCGAGAGGACCGGGACGTCCTGGAGGCCGATCTGCGCCAAGCCGGCGATGTTCTGGACGTTGAGCTTGGCCGGCAGGCCGACGCAGGGCTTGTTCAGCGAGCCCTGGACCAGCGCGAGCTGGGGGCTCAGGTCGCCGTGCGTGGCCTGGTTGCCGTACTTCTGGACGGAGCCGTTGCCGTTGACGGTGGTGACACCGCCGTCGTTGCCGATGGCGAGCGCCTGGGGCGCGGCGGCGGAGACACCGGCGATGGAAGCGGCGATGGCCGCGGTCGCCCAGAGCTTCTTCATGTTCGTTTGCCCTTTCGGAGAGCGACTCCGAACGGAGCCGCGTCATGATCAACAGTGCTGCGGATGGAGTGGTTGCGGGGTGTCCCCGGGATGGGTCACGGGGTACCCGGGGCCGACACGTCGCCGCCGCTGTCGTCGTGGAGGTGACAGCGGCAGCGGGCCGCCGGGAGTGCCGGAAGCCCGCTGTGCGCGGCGGTGGGTCAGCTGCGGCTGGCGCCGTTGCCCGAGAGGACCGGGATGTTGTCCAGGATGTGCGAGAGCGGCTCGTCGCCCTTGGCCTGGGTGGAGTTCTCGGTGCACTGCTGGTTCTGCGGGGCGGACAGGATCGGCACGTCCTGGAGGCCGATCTGCGCCGCGCCGAGCACGTTCTGGGCGTTGAGCTTGGCCGGCAGGCCGATGCAGGGCTTGTTCAGGGACCCCTGGATGAGCGCCAGCTGCGGGCTCATGTTGCCGTACGTGGCCTGGTTGCCGTAGATCTGCGCGGCGCCGTTGCCGTTGGCGGTGTTGACACCGTTGTCGTTGCCGATGGCCAGCGCCTGCGGCGCGGCGGCAGCCGAGGCTCCGACGACGGAAGCGGCGATCGCCGCAGCAGCCATAACCTTCTTGATCACTTGCTGATCCCTTCTGGAGAAACCCCGTCCACCGGAGCGATCTGGACAACTGGCCCCTGTACTGCATAGTTGCTCCGATTCACCCCAATGGCCCATGCGGATGGTGTGACGGTCACTTTCTCGGGCCAGAGGTTGCGTGATTCGGACAGGTCGGACAGTCCGATCGGGTGACGTCGCGCAACCATTCCCACCGGCTCCGGTTGGGGTGGGAGCAGGGAATGCGTGTCACAGGTAGGAAAGGAACCCGGAGAAATGCTCAAGAAGGCAATGGCCGTGATGGCTGTCGCGGCTTCCGTCGTCGGTGTCTCGGCGGCGGCCGCCCCGCAGGCGCTGGCCATCGGCAACGACGAGGGCGTCACCACGGTGAACGGGAACGGTGCCGAGCAGACGTACGGTAACGCCCTGACCAAGGGCGACCAGAGCCCCCAGCTCTCGCTCGTCCAGGGCTCCCTGAACAAGCCCTGCGTCGGCCTGCCGGCCAAGGTCAACGCCCAGAACGTGCTCGGCCTGCTGGCACAGGTCGGCGCCCAGGACGTGCCGATCCTGTCCGCCCCGCAGAACCAGCAGTGCACCGAGAACTCCACCCAGGCCAAGGGCGACGAGCCGCTCTCGCACATCCTGGACAACATCCCGGTCCTCTCGGGCAACGGCGCCAGCCGCAGCTGACCCGCCGGCCTCGGCCCGGGTCGCGCGTCGTGTTCCGGCGGGCGGCCCGGGCTTTGTTGTGCGTTCCCGTCATTCGTGTGAAATCCATTTCTGTCGAGTTGACTTTCTCTCCCGGGTGAAACGCTTCTTCCCCCGGAGGACCGTTTCGCCTGGTGTGAAGCTTCCGTGCTCATTCGGTGCGGGGCGATTCGAGTGAATTCCCAATTGGCCTACGTTCCACAGTTTCTTGGGCCAGCCATCCCTCGTTTACAGCCTGCAGGTCATGATGCGAGCCGCTCAAGTTGCGCTCGCTCGGCTTCGGCCGACAAAGGGGCATGACCGCAGAGAAGGGAAAGCACGTGAAGCACAAGAAGAGCGCTGCTGTCGTCGCCGGCGCGATCATGGCCATGGGTATGGCTGCCCCGGCCTTCGCGGACTCGGGCGCCCAGGGTGCCGCCGTCCACTCTCCCGGTGTCCTCTCGGGCAACGTGGTCCAGGTCCCGATCCACATCCCCGTCAACGTGTGCGGCAACTCGATCAACGTGATCGCCCTGCTGAACCCGGCGATCGGCAACCGCTGCGCCAACGACTGACGTTTCGGCACTTCAGCCGCTCCGGCTGTGCCACGGCCGGCCTGGGACCGCCTCATCGGTCCCAAGGCCGGCTTCCTCACTTCTACCAGCAGGAAGAAAACAAGAGTGCGACAGAACCTGAGTAGGGGAGTGGTCGTGGCCGCGGCCGCGACGGGCTTCGTGTCCCTGTACGCCAGTCCGGCCCTCGCGGACTCGAACACGACCGCGACCGCCTCGGACTCGCCCGGCGTGGTGTCGGGGAACAACGTCCAGGTCCCGGTGAACGTGCCGCTGAACGTCTGCGGCAACACGGTCGACGTCGTCGCCGCGCTGAACCCGGCCTTCGGCAACTCCTGCGCCAACGGCTCGGGTTCGCACGGCCGGCACACCGCGCCGCAGCACGCCGTCCATCCCGAGGCCGGCTCCGGACAGTACTCCGGACAGCAGGCCGGACACGGCTCGGGACGCGTTCCGGGACAGGGCGCCCATCACGGTGGCACCGACCACTCGGGCGGCGGCCGCGGCGGCCACGGCGGATACGGTGAACACAGCGGTTACACCGGTCATGACGGCGGTTACGGCGGTCATGACGGCGGCTACGGCGGTCACAACGGCGGTTACGGCGGTTCCGGCTACGGCGACTCGGTATACGGGGACTCCGGATACGGGGACTCCGGCCGGAGCCACTCCGGGCACGGAGGTTCGGGGTACGGCAACTCGGGCGGTCACCACGGCGGTTGGAGCGGCGCCTCGTCGTCCGGCGGGGCGCACGGTTCGCCGGGTGTCCTGTCGGGTGACCACGCCGCGGCACCGGTGGACGTCCCGATCGAGCTCTGCGGCGACACCTTGGACGTGATCGGCCTGGGGAACCCCGTGTTCGGCAACGAGTGCGGCCACCAGCACCCCCACGGGACGCCCCCGCACGCCCCTTGCCCCCCGCCGCACACGCCCCCGCCGCCGGTTCATGAGCACCCGCCGACGGGGACTCCGTACACGCCCGCCTCGTACACCCCGCCCGTCAAGGTCCACGAGCAGCCCCCCGCCCCGCCCGTCACGGTGCACAGCCAGTACACCCCGCCCACGCTGGCGGAGACCGGCGGTGAGGGCCTGCTCGCCACCTCGGCGGCCAGTGCCGCCCTGCTGGCGGGCGGCACCGTGCTGTACCGGCGAGCCCGGGTCGCGTCCCGTCCGTGACGCTCCGCTCCCGGGT
>NZ_JBHWVI010000026.1:26020-63326 GCF_042737005.1 Streptomyces sp. NPDC060027 | reverse complement strand
CACCTGGTGAACGGCGCTGCTGACCTGTCGTCAGGGCGGCGCGAAGTGCATGCCCGTCCGCAGCGACGGTGCCGGCGGTCGCGGAGCTCCGCCACCGGCACTACATCGGGCTCAAGCGAAGTCACAGGCGAGACCGGCGCTGCCGGCCCTCGTGGACAGTTCGACTCCCGCCCTTGGCTCCACCGCCGCTCTAACCGGTGAACAACTGCTGTCCGATCTCGCGCACAGAGCCACAACGCGGCGCTGCTCTGCCCCCCGGCTCGGGCATGCGAACGTGACCAGCATCGACATCGACCCGACCCTCGCGGTGCGCGACGGCGCCGAGGGCCATTCCGGCAGCGGACCGTATGACCGCATCATCTCGACCGTCGGCCTCCACTCCGTCCCGAAGCTGCCCCCGGCGGGGCGCCGTGAAGGATGGGGAGACCGCGGCCGGTGGGGGCGGCGGAGATTGAGGAGGCGCCCTCGGAGGCGCGGGAGAGTGTTCTATGCCGGCTGGGGGCTTTCCTGTTCCGTCCAGATGGTCTTGCTGTTGTCACTGAAGCGGACGCCCCAGTTCTGTGCGAGTTCGGCGAAGATGAAAAGGCCGCGTCCGCCCTCGTCAGTGGTCTGGGCATGGCGAAGGTGTGGTGAGACGGGGCTGGAGTCGCTGACCTCGAAGGTGAGCGTACGGCCGCTGTTGATCAGGCGGAGGGTGATGGGAGGGGTGCCGTAGCGGACGGCGTTGGTGGCCAGTTCGCTGACGATGAGCTCCGTGGTGAGTGAGAGCTCGTCGAGGTTCCATTGGGTCAGCTGACGCCGCGTTCGGGCGCGGGCAGTGGCGATGGCCGAGGGCTCGGCGGGCAGGTCCCAGGTGGCGACGAGGCTGGGTTCGAGTACCTGGGTTCGCACGAGGAGCAACACCGCGTCGGTGCCGGGGGCGGGGACGGTGCGCACGGCCTCGTCGCACAGGTCGCCCAGGGGGTGTGTGCTTTGAGCGAGGACCTGCCGCAGACGGTCCTGGCCGGTCTTCCCTTCTGCCTCGCTCGCGGGAAGGAACGCGTCGGTGTAGAGAGCGATGATGCTTCCCTCGGGGAGGTCCAGACGGGTGCTGGCGAAGGTGTCTTCGCCGCCGCCCAGTGGGGGAGCGACGGGAACATCGATTGTCTCGGTGGCCCCGTGGGGGTGGGCGAGTACCGGTTGCGGGCCCCCGGCGAGGGCGAGGGTGCAGCTCAGGGCCAGGGGATCGTAGATCCCGTAGAGGCAGTCGGCGGTCAGTTTCTGGTCTTGCAGAGGGTCGCTGGTCGGCAGGTCGGCGCGTTCGGCGGAAAGTCGGGCCACGGTCTCGTTGAGGCGGGCGAGCAGTTCGTCAGGTTCCAGGTCCAGTGACGCCAGGGTGTGGATGGCGGTGCGCAGCTGACCCATCGCCATGGCGGCGTGGATGCCTGTACCGGAGGCGCGGCCGACGGTGAGGGCGATGCGCGCACCGGACAGGGGGAAGACGTCGAACCAGCCGCCGCCGGCATCGGCCGAGTGATGGAAGTGGGCGCTCTCCACGGCTGCCTGCGGCGCTGGGCGCTGGGCCAGGAGGCGGCGCTGCAGCGTCAGGGCGATGGTGTGCTCTCGGGCGTAGCGGCGCGCGTTGTCGACGTGCAGCGAGGTCCGTGCAGCGACCTCCAGAGCGAGGCCGAGGTCCTGGTCCACGAACGGGTCGCGGTCGGGAGAACGGTAGAGACTCAGTATTCCCAATACGCCGTTCCTCAGCGCCATCGGGGTGACGATGGCAGAGTGCGGGCCCGGCGAGCCCTGCGCGCGGGACGTCTGTGGCTGGTGGTCGGGGGTTTCGTCCGGCTGGTACGTGATCAGCTGGGGGCGTAGGTCCGTCAGGGACTGAAGCCACGCCCCAGGAAATCTGAACGGACCCGTACCGGTGCCCAGTGAGTCCCGTTGAGGGTCCGCCGAGGCGAAGGACATCCGCCGCAGGGGTATGGCGGCCCCCACGGGCCCGGGCGGGGGGTCATCGCCCCGCACGACGGGGTCCAGCAGGTCGACTTCTGCGGCGTCGGCGAAGGCGGGCACGAGGACGTCGACGAGTTCCCTGCAGGTGGCGTCCAACTCGAGCGTGTGCCCTAGACGTTCTCGCACGTCGTTGAGGACTCGAGCGTGGGCGAGGGCCCGCTCGCGGACGGTGACGTCCACCACCGCCGTGGATACACCCAGCACCCGGCCGTCGGCGTCTTGAAGCCGGAACACGGAGACGGAGTACACGTGCTCGTGAGCGGGGTCGTTGGGTGGGCGGCCGCGTACGAGCCGGTTCAGCGCGGGTTCGCCGGTGGCGAGCACGTCGTGCAGCATCGCCACGGTCTCTTCAGGGTGTGACAGATGAACCACGTCGCTGAAGTGGCGGCCGAACGCGTCTGCGGGCTCGAATGCGCTCATCCCCGCTGCCGCTGTGTTCACCCGCAGGACGCGCAGATCGGGATCCAATACCTGCATCCCGATGGGCGACTGGGTAAACAGCGCCGTCAACAATGCCTGCCCCCGTGCGTCGGCGCCCAGCTCCTCTGGGCGCAGCAGGTAGACGCCCCAGCCCGAGCGGCCATCGCGCAACGTCACGGGCTTTACCGCGAGCCCGGGAATCGCCGCTGTCCTGTCCGAACGGCAGTCCGGCCCGGCACCGGCGGGGGTCCATGCCGCGGTCAGCAGCTCCACAACGGGAACGCCGACCGCGAGGTCTGCGTCGCGCTCGAACAGTGACCTGGCCTCCTGGCTCCACCCGACGATGAGACCCGCTGCGTCGATGACGAGCAGCGCGTCGTCCGATGCCATGGCCAGATCTTCCATGCGTCGCCTCCGGCGCGGGCAGATCAGCTCTGCAGGCCGGGCGTCTGCGTCCGGTCAGGTCCCTTCCAGAGTGCCTCCCGTGCAAGGACGCCGCACGTCGACTCGGCCAAGCCGGCGCGCACCTTGGTGGTGTGCCATGCGGTGTCGGACGCCAGAAGAGACGAAGGGGGTCTATCTATCGATTGTTCGCTTCGAACCGGCGAGACGCAGCGATCGCTGGTCCCGGGCGACGACGATTGCGCCATTCCGACGGCCTGCCTCATGACCACGTTCTTGTTGACGAGCGATTGCCCGTGGCGCCTCAGTCAGCGGAAGCCTCGCCGTCGACCACGACGCCCGACCCGCCCACGCGGGCCAGCCCAGATAGCGAAACGCTGATGGAGTACTGAGCAGTAAGCAGGTCTAGGCGCTGCGCCGCGGCTTCCGCGCCGTCGTCTTCTTGGCTGCCTTCTTGGCGGGCTGCTTCTTTGCCGTCTTCTTGGCCGTCGTCCTTTTGGCTGCGGTCTTCTTCGTGGGCATGTCGTGGACGGTGGCGTCCTCGCCGCGGGAGGCCTTGGCCTTGGCCACGGACTCTTTGAGCGCGGCCATCAGGTCGACGACCTGCCCCGGCGTCTCCTCGGGTTCCTCGGCCGTGGGCGGTTCGCGGTTCTCCCGCTTCGCGTCGATGAGCTGCTCCACTGCTTCTGTGTACCGGTCGGTGAAGTCGTCGCCTTCCAGGTCGTCGCGGGTCAGCCGGTCGATGAGCTGCTCGGCCTGGGCGATCTCGTCATCGGTGAGTTCCACTTCTTCCGGTTTCAGCTGGGACGGGTCGCGGATCTCGTCGGCCCAGCGCATCGCGTGCAGGACGATGACGTTGTCGCGGACGCGGAGCAGGCCCAGCCGTTCACGGCCGCTCCAGGCGTACTTCGCGACGGCCACCTTCGACGAGCGCTCCAGGGCCTGCCTCAAAAGGGTGTAGGGCTTGGCCGCCACCTGACCGTCGGGCTCCAGGTAGTAGCCCTCGCCGATCTGGATCGGGTCGATGGAGTCCAGGGGCACGAAAGCTTCGATCTCGATGGCTTTCGCTGTGGGCAGCGGTATCTCCCGCAGCTCCTCGTCGAGGACCGGGATGATCGTGTCCTTGCCCCACTGGTAGCCCTTGCCGATCTCGGACTGCGCTACCTCGCGGTCCTCGATCTCGCAGATCTTGCGGTTCCGCACCCGGCCCATGTCCTCCAGGTGGACCTGGTGGAAGTGGATGCTGTGGTCCTCCCGGGCGTTGACCACGTGGATCGGCACGGTGACCAGGCCGAATGAGATGGCGCCGGACCAGATGGTTCGGGGCATGGGGGACCTCCGCGACAAGCCCCGAGGCCTTCAGCCTAGAAGCAGGCGCAGGCCCAAGCGCGGCGAGCATCGCTGGCTGAACGGGGGAGAGGCGGTCTCGGCCGTGGGCGGTCAGTCGAGGATGTGCAGGGCTGCCGGGCCACGTCGCAGCAGGTGGTTACGGGCGGCTGCTGGTGAAGCGGACGGTGGAGCCCCAGTTCTCCTGGACGGGGGCCAGGCACCACTGGCACAGGGGCATGCCGCCGTTGCCGTACTTGTGGGTGCGTCGCTGGCAGCCGGAGCACGGGCCGACCAGGCTGCCGGGGCAGGTGAAGGTGGAGGGGTCCGGTTCGCTGACCGGTGGCGGGGGAGCGCTGGTCATCAGGGTGTCCTGTTCCGGGTGATGGGTGGATTGGTCACCGCGAAAGCAGCCTGAGGCCAGAAGATGCAGGGTGCCGGTCAGCGCATCGCGGTGGAGAGGGCTGAGCCGGCGGATAAGTCGAGGATCTCCAGCGCGGTGTCGGGCTGGCAGTGACCGCAGGCGCGTACGCCTGAGGTGAGGAGCCGGCGTGCTTCGTCGCGCGGGACGGGGCGCCGTCGTTTGCCCGCGGCGTAGCAGCCGCCGACGTGGACCTCGATGGGCGGGCGGCCGTTGCCGATGCCGAGTTCGACGACCCAGTCCGGCTCTGTCGGCCGGTTCTGGCGGCCCTGTTCCTGTTCGGCCTCCCGCTCCTGGAGGGCGGCGATCTTGGTGTCGATGCGCTGCAGCCACATGGCGTGCCACACCCGCAGGGTGAGCAGTCGCCCCAGGTCAGGCGGCAAGTCATCGAACATGTATCCGATTCTAGATCCAGAGGTCACCGGGTTCACCGTCTCGCGTGTTCGAATTCTAGTTCGATAACGTGGAGTGGAGGAGGTGAGTGCTGTGGAGACAGGGACCGAAGCACGACAGGGGGCGAGCGTGATGCACGTGCGCTGCCCGGACCGGCTGCCGGAGGACCTCTACCGGCAGGTGCTGGAGCAGATGGCGGAGCTGTCGCCGGTCGTCCAGGCGCTGCCCCCGACAGCCGCCCTCGCGGAGCTCCGGGGCGCGCTGCGCTACCACGGGGTGGACGCCGCCCGGCTGGGGGAGGTGCTGCGAGTACGGACCATCTCGAGGCTGGGCGTCGACGTCCGCGTCGGGATCGGCCCGTCCATCACCGTCGCCGCCACCGCCTCCGGCCAGATCCCCGGCCCCGGCGGCGTCCTCGCCATCACCCCCGACCAGGTCGCGGACTGGTTCGGACCCCTTCCGGTCGAGGCCCTGCACGGCATCGGACCCCGCCAGGCCCAGGCCCTGCACGACTACGGCGTCCACCGCATCGGCCTGCTCGCCGCGATCCCGCCCGCCACCGTCCAGCGCCTCCTGGGCGGCCGCACCGGACGCCAAGCCGCCGACCGGGCCCGCGCCATCGACCCCCGCCCCGTCGTCCCCCGCACCCTGCCCGCCACCGCAAGCGTCCACCGCGCCTTCCCCCGGCACACCCTGGACGGCGCCGCCGTCCGCGCCGCCCTCCTCGACGCGGTCGTCACCCTCGCCCTCCAACTGCGCCGCCGCGACCAGGCCGCCCGCGGGCTGACCCTGACCCTGCGCTTCGCCGGAGGCACCAGCTGGGAAAAGACCCGCCGGCTGGCGGAGGCCTCCGCACACGACGACGACCTGCGCACGCTGGCGTATCGGCTGATCGACGCGGCAGGACTCCAGCGCGGCCGGATCACCGCCATCACACTGAAAGGCGAAGACCTTGTCGCCGCCGGCCAGGTCGCCGAGCAGATCAGCCTCGACCAGACACGCGAGGCCCGCCTCGTCGCCGAAGAAGTCAGCGACCGCATCCGCGCCAAGTTCGGGCCCAACGCGATCCGCCCCGCCACCACCCTCCTGCGCGTCTCCTGAATCCTCGGACCCATCGCGGAGGCGAGACCCATGCTGCTCCATCCCCGGGTCCGATGTCCCGCCTGCTATCACCTTGGCCGTGGTTTGTCTCGTGCAGCGCTTGTCGAGCGATATATGCAATTACGCCCTAGTTTGTCACCGTCACTGATTTCTCATGCAAGGAGCAGGACATGGCTGACAAGGGCGGCATGGACAAGGCGAAGGGCAAGGCGAAGGAAGCGGTCGGCAAAGTCACCGGCAACGACCGGATGAAGGCCGAGGGAAAGATGGACCAGGCGGAGGGCCAGGCGAAGGAAGCCGTGCACGACGCCAAGGACTCCATGCGCGGCAAGCACAGCAAGCACTGAAGCGCGAACCGGTAGAGGGTCCCGCCTCCAAGAGGACGGGCCCTCCACCGGAGCCCTGGCGATGAGATGGGCTGCGCAGCAGGAGTGGGCCGGGCGAGTGGGTTGCCGACGTCCGTTTCATCGCCCTGGTCGCGCAATACACGGGGCGTATTGTCGAGGGACGGTCGTCATGCACGGCGGGCGATCCCCCTCCCGCGATGCCCGCCCGTGGGGATTGGGATGTGTGGTGTCCAGCCGCAGCGAGAAGCCCGGCGTCGGGATGCTGGATGACGCCCTGGCGGACACGGTGCGCCGCACCGGCGCTTCCGCTGGCGGGATCTACCTGCTCGACGAGACCGCGCAGGTGCTGGGTCTTGTGGTGATGTGCGGTGTTCCGCTGGAGGTGGTGTGGCCGTGGCGGCGAGTGCCGCTGGGCGCGCCCGTTCCGGTGGGAGATGCGGTCCGCGAGGACCGGCTGGTCTGGGTGGGGTCCCAGGACGACATGGCCCGCGCTTATCCCCGCGCCGCCGCGAGTCTGCCCTACCGGTTCGCGCTTGCTGCGACCCCGCTGCAGGGCAGAGGGCGGTGCTGGGGCGCGCTGATGCTGTTGTGGCCAGCCAGCCATCCTGCCGGCGCCACCGCGCGCGAACGGGGCCACATCGGTTCCGCGGCCCGGCGCATCGCTCGCCTCCTGGACGAGTCCGCTGTACCGCCTGCCGTGCCGGAGGATCCTCGGCTCATTCCGGCCGGCGGGGCCGCCCGCCCGCACGGCGGCCAGTTGCCGCAGGCCGCGGTGGACTACATCGAGCGTCTGCCCGAAGAAGCGCTGGGCCTGGACCTCCAGGGCCGGATCACCTTCCTGACCGCCTCGACGGAATTGCTGCTCGGCGTCGATGCCGGACGACTGCTGGGCACCCGCCCCTGGCAGTCCCTGCCCTGGCTGGACGACACTCATATCGAGGACCACTACCGCACGGCCGTCATCAGCCGTGACCCGGTCACCTTCACGGCTCTGCGGCCTCCCGACACCTGGCTGGAATTCCAGCTCTACCCGGACGCCAGCGGTATCAGCGTCCGCATCACCGCCGCCCCGGCACCCGAGCACGGCTGGCCCGTGCCCGCCCGTGCATCGCGGTCCACCGGTGCCGCATCTACGCCCCCGCAGGTCGGGCGCCTGTATCAGCTGGTGCACCTGGCAGCCGCGTTCACCGAGACGGTCGCCGTTCGCGACGTCGTCGAGCTCATTGCCGACCAGGTGCTGCCCGCTTTCGGCGCGGACGGCCTGGTGGTGTCGGCGAACGACGCCGGCCGCCTGAAGATCACCGGGCACCACGGTTACGACCAGCAGACGATCGACGGACTCGACGGCCTGCCGCTGGACACCGACCTCACCCCCGCGGGACAGGTACTCGCCGACGGCATCCCCTCCTTCTTCGCCAGCCCCCGTGAGATGGCCCGCCGCTACCCCAGAGCGCCGCAGATCAGCGGCAAGCAGGCATGGGCCTTCCTGCCGCTGGTCGTCTCCGGCAAGCCCGTGGGCTGCTGCATCCTCTCCTACGACCGGCCACACGACTTCGGCGCGGACGAGCGCGCCGTGCTGACCTCGCTGGCCGGGCTGATCGCCCAGTCCCTGGACCGCGCCCGGCTCTACGACGCCACCCGCGACCTCGCCCGCGGCCTTCAACAAGCGCTCCTGCCCCGTAGCCTGCCCCTCCTGCCGGGCCTGGAGAGCGCCGCGCGCTACCTGCCCGCCAGCCGTGGCATGGACATCGGCGGTGACTTCTACGACGTCATCCGCATCGACGCCACAACCGCCGCAGCCGTCATCGGCGACGTCCAGGGCCACAACGTGTCGGCCGCCGCCCTCATGGGGCAGGTCCGCACCGCGATCCACGCCGCTGCCGGCGCTCCGCCCGACCGGGTCCTGGCCCGGATCAACCGGGTCCTTGCCGACCTGGAAACCGACCTGCTCGTCTCCTGCCTGTACGTGCACATCGACCTCGCCCGCCAGGAAGCCGTCCTGGCCAGCGCAGGCCACCCACCGCCGCTCCTGCACCATCCCGCCATGCCGCCCGGCGTCATGGAACTCGACCCCGGACCCCTGCTCGGCATCGACACAGACCTCTCCTATCCCCTCACCGTCCATCCGCTCCCTCCGGGAACCACCCTCGCCCTCTACACCGACGGGCTCATCGAAATCCCTGGCACCGATGTCGACCAGAGGGCCAACAGCCTTGCCCGCCACCTTGCCCAGCACGACGGGGACAGTCTCGAGCGCCTCATCGATGTCCTCCTCCACCACGCCCGGCCCACCGCCCACTACACCGACGACATCGCCGTCCTTCTGCTGCGCACCGGTCCACCGCCCACGTGAGCCAACACCCACCACGGGCGCCGCAACCAGGCCGGCCCCGTTGCTACCAGCGCAGCGTCACCGGGTGGGGGCGTTCGCCTGTCTGCCTACCGGTACCAGTACTTGACGCCCCGGTGGTGGGAGCAGGTGCCCCGGAAGCTGGCGCTGTAGGAGTAGGTGCCGTCCTTGCACTTCGCTGTCGCCCCGCGCGGATGGGACGAGTTCGCCTTGCAGACGCCCGTCGTGTGCCGGGCGCACGACGCAGCCGCAGCATCGGTGGCAACTGCCACCGGTGCCAGTAGCGCGCCTGCCATGACGGCCGCAGCCACAGCGCCCCGGAATTTGGTCAGCATGAAGTCCCCCTCAGTGGTTCGGAGACGCGATCATGCGCCGCTGGCTGGCCCCTTCGGTGCGATGCCGTTCCCTGATCACCGGATCGTGACAGTCGTGGCCGGCCCGTCACGGGACGTTCGACCCGCGCGAACACCCGTACGGCAGCGCGACCCAAGGTGCCCCGCTCATGCTCACGGTCTGTTGGTGCCGTGCGTGCCGCGGATGCGAGTAATCGTCAAGACCTGTGGATCGGTGGCTATCTGCGGAGTCTGACTTTGGTGTCACTATGACCGCGGTGGGTTTCTCAGGCGACGCCCTCGAGGAAGTCCGAGAGCGCGGTGTGCAGGGCTTCAGGCTGTTCCAGGTGCAGGTCGTGGCCGGTGCCGGGCATGCTCATGGCCATGGTGGCAGGTCGCTGGCGGAGCATCTCCTCGGCTTCGTGGGCAGGGATGAAGCTGGATTGGGCCAGGACGACCAGGGTGGGGCACGCGACCTGCCCCCACTCGTGCCAAAAGGAACGCTGGGCGTTCTCCGCCAGCGAGCGAACCATCACGTCCCGGTCGAAGCGAGGGCACCATCCGCCCTCGTGTTCCTCTAGTCCGGCCGCCCAGCCTGCGCCGACCGGTCCGCCGCCGAGGAACGCGGCTGCCGCTTCGCGTGAGGGGAACGGTGTCGGCCATGAGTCGAGCCATGCGCCGATGTCCACGGGGCTGTTCGGGTTCGGACCGCCGGGTCCGGCTTCGACGAGCACGAGTGCCCGGACCAGTCCGGGATGTGCAGCGGCGGTGAGCATGGCGGTGTGCCCGCCCAGCGACTGGCCGACCAGGACTGGCCGCTGCAGCGCCAACTGATCAACGACGGCGATGACGTCGGCGACGTAGGCGGTGCGGGAGACGTCCTGCGGGTGGCGCTCGCTGGCGCCGTGCCCGCGCTGGTCGACCGCAATGACTCGATACCTGGAGCTCAAGCTCTGTGCCAGCACGTCCCATTCACCTGCGTGACCGGCCAGGCCGTGCAGCAACACGATCGGCTGTCCCGGCCCGCCCCAGTCCCGGCAGGCAAGCCGGACACCGTCTCGCACCAGCACGTGTTCAGACCCTGCCACGGTCGGCCCCCAGGGAATCGGCTGGCCTTGATCATGCCGCAACCACCTCGGAGCGTTCGACGAGCTCGCCGCGTTCGAAGCGGGCTCCGGCGTGGACGAAGCCGACGAGGTGGGGCGCGTTCACGGCTCGCCACCTCTGCTGGGCGGACTCGACGAGTTTGAAGACCATCGCCAGGGCGGCGGTGCGGGAGCCGGCCCCCGCGGGTGACCTTGGTCCGCAGGCGGACGGTGGGAGAAGGTGGATTCGATCGGGTTGGTGGTGCGCAGGTGGATCCAGTGCTCGGCGGGGAAGTCGAAGAGAGCCAGCAACTCGGCCTCGGCGTCGGTGATCTTCTTGACGGCCTTGGGGGAACTTCACGCCATAGAGCTGGGTGAACGTCTTGATCGCTGCCTGCGCGTGCTGCTTGTCCTCGGCGTTGTAGATGTCCTGGATGGCCTTCTTCGCGCCGGGCTGCGCGGACTTCGGCATGGAGTCGAGCACATTTGCGGTTTTGGGAACCCAGCACCTCTGCTCGCGGGTTTCCGGGAACGCCTCGGCCAGCGCCTTCCAGAAGCCCAGGGCGCCGTCCCCGACCGCGAGGACGGGGGCGCGCATGCCCCGGCGGGCGCAGTCGCGCATCAGGTCGGCCCAGGGCTTAACGTCGCGTCGCTATTTGGCTGTTGGTTGAGGTGTGACGCGCGGGGTCTCGTCTCGGTGGCAGATGGTGATCGTGTAGATGACGTTGCCGGTCGGCACGGGTCCGGGGGCTCTCACGCGGTGGTTGGGTGCCTGTCTGGCGCGTGGTCTGGTGCGATGGGGTCTGCAGGGGATGAGCTGGGCCAGGGCCTCCGCCTGGACGATGGTGATCAGCGAGGGCTGTCCTGCGGCGGGTCGGTAGTGCAGGTGGCGGCGGATCGCGCGGAGAACCGCGGTGAAGGAGATGCGGTCGGGGTCCAGTGCCCGATCGGTCGCGGGATCGCGGCTGGCCTGGGCGGCACGGGCCCGTTGGGCCTGCAGGTACTGGTGGGTGATGAGCAGTCCGTAGATTTCCTGGGCGACGCCGTCGGGATTCTTGGACCGCAGCAGGGGCCGGTGGTCGCGTTGGAGGATCTTGGCCTCGAACAGGCTGGTCTCGCTGTTCCAGCGTTCTGCATAGACCGCGGCGACCTGCTCGGCCGGGGCTTCGCGGGGGTCCAGCAGGCTGGTGATCACGCGCAGGGGACGGGTGCGGGGCGATCCGTGTTCGGGGGTGGCGGTGATGTCGGCGTCCACGACCCGTACCGCGACGCCGTGCGGGTGGCCCGGGGGCATGCGCCGGTTGCAGAATCGGGAAGCGGCCTGGCGTTGGCTGGAGGCCCGGTCCGGGACGCAGGACAGGAAGCTTCCGTCCGCGAGTTCGCGCAGGTGGGGCAGCCAGTGGTGGGCATGGGCCCGGACGATGAAGTCGGCGCCGCAGTCGGTGATCCGGGCGAGGATGTCGTGGCCGTGGAAGGCCCGGTCCATCAGCACGAGCTGCCCGCCCGACAGCGTCGGGTACGTGGCCAGGTGTTTGGCCAGGGTGACTTCGTTGTCCCGGCGCGGGCCGAAGCAGGCGCCGAGGATGCCGCGGGTGCCGCAGGCGATCAGCAGGACGAGTTTGACCTGCGGGTGGCGTCCGGGTTTGCGGCTGCCGCCCGGAGGCGGGCCGAACGCCTTGGTGTTGGCCGGCGTGGGTGCGACATCGAGGACGGTGCCGTCCAGGGACAGCATCAGCAGGCGTCGGCCGAAGGCGAACGCGCCGGGCGACTGCGCGGTGGTCAGCGGGCCGCGCACCTGCTCGAACAGGACCTTCAGCGGCTCAGGGCCCAGCCGGGCACGGGCCTTGGAGACGGCGGAGGTGCCTGCCACCCGCAGGGCACCCGTGTGGACTGCTCCCCGCATGCCGTCGGTGAGCTTGCGCAGGATCTCCGCGTAGCTCTCGCTGAAGTGCAGGCACATCGCCAGCACGAAGTAGACCACCGCGCCGGCCGGCAGGCTTGCGCACCAGCGTCTGTCGAGGCGGCCGCAGGAACGGACGGCTTCCTCCACCGCTTGCGGGGACACGAACTCATCCAGTGCCTCCAGCCGGATTCCGGCAGCTGCCCGCGCCGACGTGATCCGCTGTCCAACTCTGGAGTTCACTCCCGCTGCGGTGACACGATGACAAGACATCGAGGCTCCACAGGTCAGATCTCTCACCAATATCCGACCTGCCAGGGGCCTCGATGGCCGTCAACCCCCTCAACGCCAAGCGCGCATCAACCACACCTTGGGGACGCGACGTTAGGCCCAGGGCTCGCCCGACTCGCGGTAGCCGTCCTTGAGCGCGACCAGTTCCTTGGAGCGCCGGTGTGTTCTGAACGCATGTGACGCTTCTGTGAGGGTAGTGGGTCGTGGTCATCCTGACCGGGTGACTTCCGACCAGGGGGTATCTCGTTGAAGGCAACAACACGCCGTTCAGGTAGGAGACTTGGCGTCGTCTGCGTCGCCGCCGTCACGCTGTTGACGTTCACCGGCTCGCCGCAGGCGGCGGCTCCGGTGCCGGGGCGGACCGCTACCGCGGTCGAGCTGACGGACGCGACGCTCGGCTACCGCGCCGACAGCCGGGCCGACAGCCTCGTCGCGGGGGCCACGGCGGCCCCGCCGTACAAAAAGCTGTGGTCCCGGGATTTTGGGACTGTCGTCTCGGCACCCGTCGCGGTCGGCGACAAGGTGTACGCCGTCGTCAACGCGGACGACGGCACCGAGGGTGGCCCGCGCATGATGCTCGTCGGGGTCCAGGCCGCCACCGGCAAGGACCTGTGGCCGGCCGTCTCCCTGGAGCAGAACGAGCCCCAAGCCGGGGTGTCGTACGGGGGCGGCCTGCTCTACACGCAGACGTCGCGCGGCACGATCGCCGCGTGGGACCCGGCCACCGGACAGCAGAAGTGGTCGATAACCCTTGACTCGGCGTCCATGCAATACCCGCCCGTCTGGTACGACGGCCTGCTCTACCTACAGGACGGCCGCCGCACGGCGCTGGCGCTGCGCGCCGACACCGGCGCCCAGGTGTGGACGGCCCCCCTCTCGGAGTACTCCTGGGCCCCGACCGTCGTCGACGCCTCCGGCGTGTGGATCGGCTTCGACGGCATCGCCTGGCACCACCTCGACCTCAAGACCGGCGCTGAACTGCACCGCTTCGAGGTTCCCGACGTCTCGGGCGCCTACGGCAACCCCGTCGTGCTGGGCGCCGGCGCGGCCTGGATGCGCAGCAGCGACAGCGACGACGAGACGGTCACCGCCTACGACCAGAAGACCGGCGCGGCCGTGCGAAAGCTGCCCGCGGACGCTACCCCGGTCTTCGGCCCGGGCCGCGTGTACCTCGCCTATCACGGCAAGGTCAGGGCGCTTAGCACCAGCACGTACAAGGCCGCCTGGACCTACACCAGTTCCGTGAACGCGGCCACCGTGCGCCTAGTGGCCAATGGCTACGTGTACGTGGAGGACTCCGACGGACGCCTTGTCGTGCTCGACCAGAAGACTGGCAAGGTCGCGTGGTCATACCGGCGTTACCCCACGCCGCCGCCCATGTCGAACATCGTCGCCGAGGACGACTGGCGCGGTTTCGTCGTCCCCGGCATCGCCACCTCCAAGGCCCGGCTCTTCGTGCCCGGAGCCGAAGGCACCCTGATCGCCTTCGGCAAGGAATAGGGCGGCGCGCTTCCCGGCGGGGTGTATTGCCCTGTGAGGTTGGGGACGCGGCTGGCGGGTGGTTGGCCTTTCAGCCACGAGGGATGCCGTCGCATCGGTGCGAGGCCGCGGACGATCGACGAGTACTTCGCCATCGAACAGTCGCTGCTGGCGCCGTTACTGAACGAGCCGTTCGAAACGGGCCGACTGTTCACCCCGCCCTCGGGCGACATTGAGGACCCGCGGCATTTTCGCAGCCGGGGATCAGGCCGCGAGCAAGAACCACGCGCACGACCAGCACGGGAGCGGAGGCTCTCCCTGGCCATCCACTCGCGCGCCCAGTGGAGCTCGTCCGTCAGCGGTGTATTGCGTGCTCTTCACGGCCACAGGCACCTCACTACCCCAAAAGAAGTAATACTTAGTGCGTCAATAGTTATTAACTTGCCTCAATAGGTGGTGACTTGTTGTTATGATGGTGGCGAGTTGGGGAGAGTGAGGCCATGGCGCAGACGCCTGAAAGTGAGCACGCTCGGGCCGTCAGGAATGTGACCGAGGCCCGCGAGGAGCTGCACGCTCTGGTGAAACTGACGGAGGGTCCAGGCGGCCGGTCGACAGTGATCGACAATCGTGGCGTGCGTGCTCTGCTGGCGCCACTTGACCGGTTTCCCGCGGCTCGGCACCCGGACGGCAATGGGCTGCCCACGCATCCCCTCGGTTCGGCGCAGAAAGACCTCGGTGATCTCGTTGCGCTGGCAGCGCAGGGACAGCCTCAGGTGCTCAAGCGATACACGACCCCGGTTGCGGTCCTGTTGCCCGTCGACGGACCGATCAGCGGCTCTCCATCCGACTCGGCCGCGCAGGACGCGGCATCCGCAGGAGGTGCGGTGAACAGCCAGCCCAGTCCCAGCCGTGAGCGCGGACGCCGGCTCGCCACCCTCGGCGACGCCATCGGCGAGGTCCTCTCCTCCGGACCCGCCCCCGGCCTCTCCTTCGGACTGGCGGGCCTGGACGAGGCGACCGGTGGCCTGCAGCCGGGCCGTCTGGTCCTGGTCGCGGCCGAGCCCCAGGTGGGCGGCAGCCTGATCGGCCTCGCAGCGGCCCGGCATACCGCGCTCGTCCGCAATGGGCGTGTCCTGTACGCGGCATCAGGCCCCAACAGCGCCGACATCACCCGCCGCATCATCGCCGCGGAAGCCGACGGCGACTACGCCCGCCTCAAGACCGGCGTCCTCACCCCCCACGAACAGGAAGTCGTCGAACGGCTCCGCCACGCACCGCTGCTCATCGACGACGGCAGCGACCTGACCGCAGAAGCCATCGCAGACACAGCCCCGCTCACCGACGACCTGGCACTGGTGGTCGTGGACCGTCTGCAACGGGCCCGCAACCCGCACCTGCCCCTGTCCGGCGAACACCTTCCCGAAGCCAGCCAGATCCTGCGCGAACTGGCCCGCACCCAGCACGTACCGGTCCTCGCTGTCCTGGACACCGACGACCCAGCCATCGTGAACCTGCTGGACGCCGACGTCATCCTCACCCTCACCACGACCCCCGGCCAACAGGTGACGACCGTGACCGTCGCCGAACGCGACCTGGGCATCATCGGCACCACGACCCTGCGCCCCGACCTCGCCCACGCCCGCTTCCTCGACACCACCCCCGCACCCGCTGCGCCCGCCACCGGCACTCCCGCGGCCGCCGACGCTGTCCCGGACATGGTGGGTACCGCCGCCGACCGGGAACTGGCCGACGCCGCCCTCCCCTTCACCTCCGGTGCCGTCAAGGGACTGCCCGCGGAGACGACCCGTCTGCTCGCGGCCCTGCGCACCGCGCTCGCAGGCGGCCAGGTGAAAGACCTCGACGAACTCCGCGCCCCCCTGCAGGCCATGGCCACCGCCGAACTGCACCTGCCCGACCACGTCGAGGGCCGCCGTCTGGCCACCGCGCTGCACGCCTACAACACACCTGCCTCCACCGACAGCACTGCACAGCCGGACGCTCCCACCGCCCGGCCCGTAGCAGGCAGCAGTACCGACTCGGACGATGCCGCCGACGACGCCCGACGGGATGACGATGACGGCCTGGTCCCCGGTGATGAGGAGGACGAGCCGGAGGGAGCGGTCTTCCCGGCTCTGAGGATCCTCAAGGACGCGGTGGGCCGGTCGAAGATGCACCCGATCCCGGTCATCCGCTCCGAGGAACGAGAAGACGGACCCTGGCCGTTGATCAGCGAGGACATGGCGGGCGAGCCCAGCTGGGTCCACCCCGACGTCACGAGCAGCCGCGTCGCGCACATCCGGGACAACGGCAAGCGCATCAGGCGCGACCAGCTCGATGTCCCCACGTCCTTCGGCGACGGCGTGATGTGCCTGATCGACCGCAACGGCAGCTACCCCTCCGCCTGCTCAGCCGTCCCGCTCGCCCCGAACAAGCTCCTGCACACCGGCCCCCTCGACGCCTTCGACAAGACCCAGGCCGGGATCTACCACATCGACATCCCGGAGTGGAATCACCCGGGCATGCCCCACCCCCTCGGCCGGCTCGTCGACCGGCCCGACGACCAGGGCCGCGTGTGGGTCACCACCCCACACATCAAACAGCTCGAACGCCTCCACCGCGACAGCCACCTCACCGCACCCGTGACCATCCACGACTCCTGGACCGGCAAGGCCAACGAGTCCCTGTTCAAGCCGTTCTACGCCGCGGCCCGCGAGGCCCGCACCGAGCTGGTCAAGGTGGGCGGGGAGCCGTACAAGAACTACAAGACCCGCCTGTCCATCGCACTGCGCCTGCTCTGGCCCAAGCGGCCCGAGTCGCGGTCCCCGTTCTGGCGGCCGGACTGGCGCATGAGCATGGTTGCCGAAGCATCCGTCCGCCACTGGACCGTCGCCTTCAAGGCCGTCCAGGAAGGCCACACGCTCATCGCCCTGCGCAACGTCGACGCCGCCATCTTCTGGACCCCTCAGGACACCCCGCCCGGCACGTACCGGATCGGGACCGGGTTCGGCGAAGTGAAGGCCAAGTTCATCCCCCGAGGCGAGTTCATCCCCGAAGGTGACGACTGATGGCCGGACCCACAGGCCACGGCGAGTCCCTCGGCGCCGCACTGGGCGACCTCCTGCGCGCCCAGGTCACACCCCGCCACTGGCTGTCCTCCTACAGCGCCAAACACTGGCACGCCCAGCTCAGCCAGCTCACCGGAACCCACCGCGGCTACCAGGCCCTGGAAAGCACCGGCCTCGACGTCCGACCCGACACCCTGATCAAGTGGCTGTCGGATCCCGACTACAACGTCCGCCGCAGCTACCGCGACCTCATCCACACCGCCTACGAGAACGTCGCCATCGTCCCCGCCGAACCCATCCCCGACCTCATCAAGAACGGCCAGTTCGAGATCAGCGGTCTCGTCAAAACCGGCAACGACGAACGCGAACGCGGCACCCGCCGCGCTGCACCCCTGCGCATCGACGGACGCCGCGGCGACTGGAGCGCCATCGAAGCGCTCTGGCTGGCCGGCGACCTCCGCGACGACGACTTAGAGGACCGTTTCATCGACAATGTCATCGTCGCCGACATCGGCGAAGGCACCGATGGCTGGGAGTTCGGCGGAAGCTCGTACTCAGTCGAGCTCAGGTGACGCCTGCCAGGCGCTGAACCGGGCTCGGCCCGAACCGGTTCCTTGCGTACTCGACCATGAAGAAGTCGACCGAGATGCTTCGCTGACACAGAAGAGCCAGCTCTCAGCGATCCCGGACCGCTCTACGGAGAATCATGTCGCCTTGGTGGACGCGGTGGTTCATGAACTGCCTGAGACACAGAGCGACGAGCACGCCGGATAGGCCGTCAACGACGGTGCGCTGCTGGCAGTGCGCGTCGATGCAACGGGTACTGAGACGGGGGCGGCGCCCCCGGACGGCGCAACTCGTCTTGTCGTCACCGCGCCTGTACGTGGCATCGACCGACTGCAGAGCTGACTATTGAGGACATCGGCAGGACCTGGGGCTGCCGTATCTCCTGCCGATGCCAGTGGATGTGCTTCGGGACACCCCTGTCAAAGCCGGTCGACCCTCCACTTCTCATCCGGCAGCACATGAGCAGTTCCTCGCTGCACGTCCTGACGCCTGAGTTCTCACGCCAGGCGTGGTTGCCCTTGTTGGACACGCTCAACGCCTCATAGGCTCGCCGGCGAGGCGGTGGACCGTGGTCCGGAAGACGACCCACACCCCGTCGCTCACGCGCAAGGACCGGCCCAGCATGAGGCTTTCGAGGTCCGGTGGCCACTGAGTGGCCGCTGTCCAGCGGGCTCCGGACAGGCGGAGGAGACCGCGGCCGGTGTGTTGCCAGGGTCCGGTGTCGATGTCGTCGAAGACAGCACCGCTGAGATCGGCTTCCTCGAAGTCGGTCTTCCACAGCTGCGCACCGGTGAGGTCGGCATCCCTCAAGTCCGCACCGGCGAGGACCGCGCCGCGCAGATCGGCACCTCTCAGGTTGCAGCCGCGGAGTTGGCCGCTCATGAGCTGCTGTCGCCGCAGGTCTGTGCCGCTGAGGTCGGCCTCCTCCAGATTGGCAGTATGAAGGGCTGTTCGCAGACGCGCGTTTCTCAGATCGGCGCCGTGCAGGTCGGCATGGTGCAGGTCGGCATTTCTCAGGTCGGCGCCTTGGAGGTCTGCGCTGCGTAACGTCGCGTCAGAGAGCACCGCTTCTCGTAGGTCCGCACCCGTGAGCCGGGCGTGGGCGAGGGTTGCTTTCGGCAGGCGTGCGTTGCGCAGATCGGCGTCCGTCAGGTCCGCGTGCCGCAGGTCGCAGTTGTTCAGATGGGCATCCCTCAGATCGGCACTGCGCAGACCAGCCCCCTCCAGGCTCGCCGAGGTGAGATTGGCTACCTGAAGATTGGAGCCGTCGAGGTCGGCGTCCCTGAGGTCCGCGTCGCGCAGGTCAGCCCCGCGCAGATTCGCCCCGGGCAGGGCCACTCCGCGGAGACTGGCCTTGTGCAGCCCCACGTTCACGAGCAGTGCGCTCTGACCATCCCGAACGCTACTGCTCAGGCGTCTGGAAACAGTGCTCCGCTGGCGTGAACTGGGTGTGCCAGGACTGGCACCGGCCTGAAAGGCCGGTGCGCGACGGGAGAGAACGGAGACGATACGGCCGACGAGGCTGTCTGCACGCACAGCGGTCACTCTCCCTCAGAAGTGGCGGTTGCCGGACCGACTGCCGACTCTGAAGAGGAGAGCGAGCCTCCTGCTTGCGGCCCGTTGCGGGCTGGGTTGTCCTCCGCCTGCGGCAGGAGTATGCCTTTGTCGCCGTGGATGAGAAGGGGGACCATGGTGGTCAGCTTCTCCAGCAACAAGGGTGCGGTAGCCCCCGTCAGCACGGCAATCCACGCCGAGGCCGCTTGGGGTGACGTACTCACCACGGTTGCTGACAGACCTCCGCCGACCATGATGCGCAGCGTTCCGGCGATGCTGTAGGCGAGCAGGCCCGGCACGGCCAACTCCTGCGGCGGCTGGTGACCGCGACGGGTGGGAACAGCGGCCCGGTTCGGCGTGAGCGTGCTTGCCCCCACACACCACGGCAGCCTGTGCCAGCGGCGAACCGCAATGATGAAGTCGAGGGCTTCCATGGCGAACCCGCCAAAAGCGCCCCACGCCACACCTTCCCAGAGTTGCATGACAGCGACGATAGGCAGGCGCCCGGAAGCCGGTGAGGGAAGACGGAAAGCAAGAACCACGTGAGCTGATTCGGCGCCCTAATGCCACTCTAAGCACAAGAGCTGACGTATCGTGACCGCTTGATCTTGGCCAATCTCACGCCCAACGGCCGCGTCTGACAGAACCCCCGGGTACCCGAGGGGACTAATGCTGGGAGACCCTGAACACCTTCTCCGGGCTCTTGAGATGTGCGGCGGTTCAAGGCCCAATAGAACTGCTGAGCGTCCAGACTCGGATGTGCGGCCACGGCCCCTCGTCTTGCCGCGATGGGCGTCGCCGTCCATTCCGCCTGTCAGTAGCCCTCTGCGCGAGGGGTGTTGGGGGACCTCCGCTCAGCGGCCCAGGCGTAGCGCCCGCTGGACCGGGAGCAATGCTCATGACTTGTGGATCGGCCTCGGATTGGACGCGAGGGCGTATCTTCCCGAGTGATCGACTTCTGGTCATCGAGTAGACCGACGTTGCACCGTCGGTCAGGAAGGCACGCCCGTGCTGAGCGTAGTGAATGGCGAGGGAACGACTGAGACCGGCTCCCTGATCGACGACATCGTCCGGGAGGTCGCGAGGCGGATACTGGCCACCGCACTGGAGGCTGAAGTCAACGCCTACATAGCCGAGTTGGCCGAACACCGCGATGAGCACGGGAGCCGCCTGGTGGTGCGCAACGGCTACCACCAGGCGAGGAAGGTCACGACCGCGGCAGGGTCGGTCGAGGTGAAGGTCCCGCGGGTCAACGACAAGCGCGTCGATGAGACCACCGGCGAGCGCAAGCGGTTCTCCTCGGCGATCCTGCCGCAAGTCCCCCAAGGTCAGCGAGGTGCTGCCCCTGCTCTATCTGTACGGCCTGTCCTCCGGCGACTTCGTGCCCGCCCTGGAACACTTCCTCGGCAGCTCGGCGGCCTCTCACCGGCGACGGTCACCCGCCTCACCGAGCAGTGGCAGGCCGACCACGTCGCGTTCGGTGGACGTGATCTGTCGACCAGCGACTACGTCTACGTATGGGCAGACGGTATTCACCTGCGCATACGCCTGCGCGAGGCGAAGTCGTGCGTGCTCGTGCTGATGGGCGTGCGCGCGGACGGCACCAAAGAGCTGATCGCCATGAGCGACGGCTACCGCGAATCCGCCAACTCCTGGGCCGACCTGCTGCGGGACTGTGCACGCCGGGGCATGCGCGCTCCCGTTCTCGCCGTCGGCGACGGCGCACTCGGGTTCTGGAAAGCCCTGGCAGAGGTGTTCCCCTCGGCCAGGCATCTGAGATGCTGGGTTCACAAGATCGAAAACGTCGCGAACGCCCTGCCGAAGTCCGCCCAGCCCGGCGCGAAGAAGGCACTGCAGGAGATCTGCAACGCGGAGGATCGCGACCACGCGCTCAAGGCCGTCGCCGCTTTCGCCAGGACCTATGGCGCGAAGTTCCCCAAGGCGGTCAAGAAGATCACCGACGACGTCGACGAGCTGCTGGCGTTCTACGACTTCCCCGCCGAGCACTGGATCCACCTGCGGACGATGAATCCGATCGAGTCGACCTTCGCCACTGTCCGCCTACGGACCAGGGTCACCCGGGGCGCTGGCAGTCCGGCCGCCGCCTTGGCCATGGCCTTCAAGCTCGTCGAGTCCGCACAGCAGCGGTGGCGGGCCGTGAACGCACCCTACCTCGTCGCCCTCGTCCGCGCCGGAGCCCGCTTCGAACGCGGCCTCCTGGTCGAGCGGCCGAAGGCGGCGTGATGCACGAAAGTCGCCGACCGGGGCGGCCGTGGTCGCGAAACAACCGTGGCTACGTTTTGCTCAAGGTGGACACCGTCGAGGACGACGCCTGGATGTCCCAGCCACAAGCCGCCCGCCACCTGGGCGTCACGCTCATCCGCGTCGGGATGCTCATCGCCAACCGCCGTCTGATACCGGCAGAGAACCCAGCCGGACAGGCTGGGGTGACAACCGCCAGCGTGCAAGCCGAGGAAACCTGGCGAGCGAACGCGACGAAGCGGGCGAAGCTCGCCCGCCTCCTCAAGGATACGATCAACTGGTTCTGATCACTGATCCACAGTCTTGACGATAGCTCCCGGGCCCGGCCAGGTACGGAACTCACGACTTGGCCACCATGAGTTCGACGGTCAGGGTCGCTCCGCCGGTGGTGGTGATGCGGAGCAGGAAGGTGCCGGTGGTGTCGTCGGCGTACAGCTTCGGCAGTTCGAGCAGGCCGTCGGCGTCGGTGGTCAGGGTGGTGAGGGTGCGTACGGTCTTGCCGTCCGCGTCCTTGAAGTAGGGGCCCTTGTCGTTCTCGGTGGCGTCGTCGGCGGACGTGACGAGGGTCGCGGTGGCGGCGACCTTGCCCGCGGCGGCGCCCTTGTAGGTGGCCTTCACCTCGACCTGGTCGGCGAACTCGCCGCCCGGCACGCAGGTCGGCGCGGTGTCGCCGGTGCGGGCCAGGGTGTCGGCCTGGCGCGCGGTGACGGTCGCGGCGTAGTCGAGGCCGGACATGACGCGGCCCACGACGGTGACGCGGACGGTGAAGTCACCGGTCTTCTCCCCGGCCACGAGCGCGGGCGCGGTGGCGGTGGCGAGCTTGTCGGTGACGACGGTGGCGACGCTCTCCCCGCCGGTGAAGGCCGCGTCCGTGTCGCCGATGATCGTGAACCGCACGCGGACCTTCGCGACGGCCTCGGTCTCGCTCTGGGTGGCGTACCACCGATCACGACGCCTGGAACGCCCGCGAAGCACAGCGCTGCCGACGTCCGGTTCCTGTGCCCAGTGTTCCCTCTGCGCTGCCCACTTCTGCTGCCGTGCCCGCTCCGCTTCCTCGCGCCGGCCCCGCCTCAGGACGGGCACTGCCCGGAATGCCGCGCCGACCTCAGCCAGCAGCACCCGCCCCTGCGACAAGCCCACTGCGGCCGCCGCCTGCGAACCTGCCCCTTCGTCCGCCAGCCGCTGCGCTCGGCACCGGCTACGGGGAGACTGCGTCTGAGTGGCATCTGGCTGCAAATGCGGGTGCGGTCGTCCGTCACAAGCCGACGGACAGATGTAATTACTCTCCGTAGAGATTTTGCAGGCAACTCACCCCTCTTCATGTGACATCGAGGACTTCTGAGCTCTAGTATTCGTCACTATGAGTAGTGGAATCCTTGTTGAGGGGAAGCTGCGTTCCAGTCAGCTTCCCCTCCCGACGTCACTTGTTCCTCAAGCCAGTGGCGTGTACCTCGTAACCCCTCACATCGCCGCGGCCTGGCTGCAGTTGAACCGGCCTGAAAACCGGCGGATGTCTCAGCGGGCGGTGGCCAGTCTGGTTTCGGCGATGCTCGCGGGCGAATACCTGCTCACCCATCAGCCCGTCGCGTTCGACGCCCTTGGCCGCCTGATCGACGGTCAGCACAGGCTGGCAGCCGTCGTTCAGTCCGGTGTGACCGTTGAAATGTGGGTGATCACGGGGGCCGACCCCGATACCTTCGGCGTGGTGGACACCGGCCTGGCCAGGCGCCCAACACAGTTCCTCCGCGTCAAGCACTCCACGAACGTCCACGGGGCTCTCGGCATGATCCGGTTCGCCGAAGCATGCCAGGCCAACGACGGCCAGGTACCCGACAGCTTCCAATTCACGATGGACGTCAAGCCCTGCCTGGACATGCTGGCCGAATGGCCCGAGGTACAGGACTACGCCCAAGCCTCGGACCGAATCTTCCGGGCCTGCCGACTCCCCCCGGCGCCCCTGCTCGCCGTGCTGGCCCAAGCAGCACGAGGAAGCTACCCGGAACTGCTCGGCACCTTCGTAGGGCGATTGAAGGACGGTGCCGAGCTGGCGAGCAACTCGCCCATCCTGGCCCTGCGCCGGCGAGGCATGGAGCACCGGACCGGCATGCGCGCCTTCAAGGACCGGGTGGCGATGTACGGAGTCATGGTCAAAGCGTGGAACGCGCACACTCAGGACAACGGCATTTCCTGCCTGAAGTTCACGTTCCATGACGCCGATGACGCCGAACTCCCCACTCAGAGAAAGGGCAGCACCGGCCAGAAGGAACGGATGCCTGCAGTCAACTGACAGCAGTGAGGGAGCCCGAGTTCCAGTTTCGGGCTCCCTCACTGAGTGCGGAGCCTATCCGCCCATCTTGCCGCGCCACCGCAAGAGGCCCCGCGCGTCGTTCACGCCACTCCGCCGGGCTGCCGGGGCGTGTCTCCGTTCTCCACACCAAGGAGGCGGCTCGACTGGCGCGCCCCGACCTCTTGCTCCACCGTACTGGTGGCTCCTGGGCGGGTGTCCCTGCGGCAAGAGGCAAATCCGTGCGAGGAAGGTCCACCGTTTCTGGGTCACCGACGCCGACCGGGATCGCATCGAGGACCCCTACGGCGCTCCCACCCGTCTTCCCCCGGTACAAGAGGCAGACCAGCAGCAGGTCACGGCCAGCCTGAACAGGCCCACATGCCAAGTGCCGGCCACAACCCCCGCGTCAACGTGCACCAATCCCACGGGCACTGAGCGTGTGCAGCACCTGCTCCCCGCCAAGCCCTCGGCGCCCGCAGCCGAGACAGCAGCCGACCTGGCGACCGAACCGGCCCTCACCCTGTACTTGCAGCGTCAGCCGGCGCCTCCTGCGGGTGGGAGTCGCACCGGGCTGCCCGTGACGATTGCGGGCTGCTGTCGGGCGGCGTTACGAAAATTTCCTCATAGCTACCTGCCTGTGGGCTGCTCTGAGCTGGGGGAATGCGCAGTTCACGGATGGTGGTGTCGGGTGACGTTTCTCTTGCTGTACGTTCGGTCCCGGTCGGGCATCCGTGTGCCTGGCTGCTGATACTCCGCTTCGGCGGGGTTTTTTTGTTGGCCGGATCCGGGAGCCCCCGACACGACGTGTCGGGGGCTCCCGTGCGTTACAGGAGAGGTGTTCAGTGGATCTGGGGGTGGCCCTCGTGGCCTTTGCACTTGGCCCGGTGTTGTTGGCGGGGGTGGCAGTCGTTGCCATCGTGGTTCATGGACGCATTGCTGCTCGGGCGGTGGAGCGGGCCCGCCGTGAGGATCTGCCGCACCTGGTAGATGTCAGTGGCACCGCGCTGGCGCGTCTGCTGAGCGAGGTCCGGCCGCGGTTGCGACGGATCGCCGTTCCTACGGCTGCTGTACAGGACCAGACGGTCGACGGCGTGGTCGGCGGCGAGGAGGGGGCTCGGTGAAGAGGCGTCTGTACGGACCAGATCACGACCCGGTCGGCCGTCGGGTCGGTGAGGACGTTCTGGGACGAGCTCTGCGGGAGGTGTGCAATGACGCCGAACGCCGGCTGCTGCTGCGCTACTTGCATGGCGCGCCTCCACAGCAGCTTGCCCGGGACATGGGCCTTGGGCTGGGGAGTTTCCAGATGCTGGTCGGCGGTTTGCTGAACAGGATCCGCACGTCGAAGTACGCTTCAGCGCTGCGCCAGGAGCTCGCCGGTGCACCTCGTCATAGTGCTGATGTGTGGGCTGGCGCTGCGGAGGTGCCGGTTCACCGGTGTGTTCGTCCGGGTTGCGGGGCTCCTCCCTTCCCACAGCGGACGAGGGGGCGGCCTCGCCGCTTTTGTTCTTCTGCGTGTCGGCAGGCCGCCTACCGTGAGCGTCTGCAGACGGCGGGGAAGCCTGCATCCGTAGACGCTCAGCCGCAAGGCCCGCGGCTGACGGACTATTCCGCCGCTCTTCCTGCGTTTCCCGAACCGCTGGACTGGCCCGTCCCGGTCGGCTTCTCAAGCTATCTCGAGCGAGTAGTGACGCGTTGGAACTCTCCAGAGGCCCGCATCCAGACTCCGTCGGCCGCGTCCCAGCTGCCGTTCCGGTTCTCAGCGCTGCATACTTTCGCGGGGATGGCACCCGACGGCCTGAGGCTGGTGCTGACGACATGCTCCAAGGCCAACGTGGGAGTACTCCGACACTGGCTGACGGCTGCTTCCCGGCGGGGGTTTGGGCGAGCCGTTGAGCCGTCGCGGGCCAGCGGCTCCGCTGCCCTGTGGCCGCCCACCCTCACCTCACCGATGGCGCTCTGTCTGCTCAACCCCCGCTTGCAGGGCCGCAGGATGTGGACGTGGGTGCACTCGGAGTGGTGGTCTGCTTCGTCGGGGGATTTTGTACGGGCACTGCACGAGCCAGGTCTGATGGCGTTGTTCTCAGTGCCGCATCGGGGGCGTGCAGCGGAGCAAGCACCGTCGGCTGCTCCCTGGGCACCGGTGGCAGGAAGCGCCCGCCGACAATTCGGCTCGTCCGCATACTCCGGTCTGAGGCGAGCGGCCCCTGTCGTGGCGCGGCCACGAGCGAGGCCGAGACACCGGTAAAGCCTCGTGGCGGACCCCCACCAGTCCCCGTCGTAGATGGCGGCTTCGATCATCGAGTCACCGACGACCTTCAGGACGTACAGCTCTCCGTCGCCGACCAGCTGGCGGGGGAGTGGGAAAACGTCCTCGACCGATTCCTCGGCGAGGATCGGGCCGCCGGTGGCGATCCGGCCGACGAGCGGCACATAGGACGCGGCCGGCTTGCCGGCCGTGTCCGTGGGCTGCACCGACGACTGGTCGGAGCCTCGCACCTCGTACGCGCGCGGGCGGTGCGGGTCTCGGCGCAGGAAGCCCTTGCGCTCCAGTGCCATGAGCTGATGCGCGACCGAGGAGGTGCTGGAAAGGCCGACGGCCTGACCGATCTCCCGCATCTCCCGGGCGACGCTTCGGCAGCAGGGTGGGGATTGATGCACTGTCCCTTCTGCAGGCACCCGCACAGCCGCGTCGTCGACAGCCGTACGACCGACGACGGCACGTCGATCCGCAGGCGTCGCCAGTGCCCCGACTGCTCCCGTCGTTTCACGACCGTGGAGACGTGCTTGCTGATGGCGGTTGAAGCGTTCCGGTGTGACCGAGCCCTTCAGTCGACGACTTCGAAGCCGCCGTTGCGGGACTCAGGCAGGTGAAGGACGACGGAGGCCGCGAGTACGCGGAAGGCGCGTTCCGTCTCGAAAGCGGCAGGGGTTGGTCGTCTGCGCGGCTGAACCCGCTGCCCCGGCAATGTCGCCCGCGGGATTTCGTGGTACGTCGGCGGTGTCGCAGCGCCGCATCCTCCCGCCTCTCGGATGCCGAACGCGGCCGACGAGCCGTAATGGCGCCCAGTACCGGCCCGTCAGGGGGCAACGTCAGCACCGGCGAGCGGATCGCCAGCCTGTGCTGCCCGAAGCGGGAGGCGTTTCAGCAGCCGTGCTGCCTGATCGAGCCGTCCTTGAGGAGTCCCGGGGGTCGCTGTGGTGGTCTTGGTGAGGTTGGACTAAGTTGGAATGTCAGTGTCGCTGTCATTGCAGGGAGTCTTGTGGACGATGTTGAGCGGGATTTCAATGCTGAGATCGGGCGGCGGGTCCGGGCGGCGAGGGTGCAGACGAAGCTGACGCAGGAACTGCTCGCGCGGAAGACGGGCCTGACGCGCGGCTCTATCACCAACATCGAGTCCGGAACGCAGGCTCCGCCGCCGTACCGGCTGGTGCGCCTTGCCTCGGCGCTGGGAGTGAAGCCGGCCGAACTCCTGCCGGGACTGGACGAGCCCGGTCATGCGGCCGAACTGCCTGAGTATCTGGCGGACACGGTGGCGTCCCTTGCCTCGGCGGCAGATCGGAGGGTGCGCGATGGCCAGGTCTGACGCGGAGGCCCGGACGCTGCTGGCGGAGTTCGGCATTGATGAGGCCCCCATCGATCCAGTGCAGCTTGCCGAGAAGCTGGGTGTCTTTGTCGTGCCGCAGGACATGCCGGCCGACGTCTCCGGCATGCTGCTGCGCCGTGGGGACGAGCAGGTCATCGGTGTGAACCAGAAGCACCACGAGAACCGGCAGCGGTTCACGGTGGCGCATGAGCTCGGGCATCTGCGGCTGCACCGCGGCCGTCCGCTGATTCTGGACACCGATACCCGTGTCAACTTCCGTGACACGGTCTCGAGCATGGCCACCGACCGTGAGGAGATGGAAGCCAACCGCTTCGCGGTGGCTCTCCTGGCCCCTGAACCGATGGTGCGCCGCGCGGCACGGGAAGCCGAGTTCCGTACCGCCCAGCAGTTGGTGCATCTCATGGCCGAACGCTTCAAGACGAGCGACATGGCCATGAACTACCGGTTGATCAATCTCGGCGTCATCGCAGACCCCACGACGTAGTACCGGACTGCTTGTTGAGGGGCCGCCTCGTCGAGGCGGCCTCTTTTGAGCAGGTGTATGACAGTGACGCTGTCCCTCAAAAGTTGTTGCGCTAGTGGATGTTCTCGTGCTGCACTTTCTGTAGGTCAGAGGCCGCCGAGGCCTCTGGGACGGGAGGTAAGCCATGTCTGGCAAGACCGGTAAGACGAGTGGGTCTGGTGGGAAGCGTGGTCGGAGTGCGATCACCGGGCGGTTCGTCAAGCAGTCGACGGTGCGCAGGAACCCGTCGACCACGGTGAACGAGAGCGCGTCACGCGCTTCGAAGAAGAGCAAGTAGGCGGGCCTCGAGCCCGCCTTTCGCTATCCCGGCCTGCTGCAGTAAGCCAGGGAGGTGGAGCCTTACGCATCACCACGGCCGACCGTCTTTGCCGCTCGCCGCGTTCCTGGCGACAGGAACCAATGCCTGACCGCTCATCACACCCTTATCCATGACCCCGTACTGGGGCGATGAGCTCCGCAGATCGACCAGGAAAGGCCGGTCAATACGGCTGACAGGAAGGAAGACATGACTATTCAGATCACCGCGGTGCGTCTGTCGCCCGGCGGCACCACGCACGAACACATCATCCACCTGTGGTGGACCGAGCAGGCGTCCGGAAAGACCGGTGACAACCCTCGGGCGCAGATCGTCGACTGGATCGAGAATCAGGCGGCAAGGCCTACACCAGCGACCGAGCCGGGCACCGCACGGAAGTGGCTGTGGTGACGCCCACCCGAGGCGCGAAGTACCTGCGGACCCACGCCGACGGCGTGTGGACCAACAACCTCCTCGCCCTTCCCCGGCGCTGACCCGCCGTCAACACGACTGTCTGGCGGGCCGCCCCCTTCGGCGGCCGCCGGAAGCCCCAGCCACGCCCGGGGCACCCCGGGCGGACAGACGACACCCCACTCCAGGAGGACCCATGTCTCAGGACAGCCACGGCCCCGCGCCCGTCACGATCATCGTGAACACCCGCCCTCATCCGTGGGAGGCGAAGGAGATCACCTTCGAGCAGGTTGTCGAGCTGGCGTACCCCGGCCAGCCGCCGACTGATCAGGACACCTACACCGTCCGCTACAGCCGCGGCCACGACGGGCAGGGGGCGGGCACCCTGACGGCTGGCCACAGCGTGCCAGTGAAGAAGGGAATGGTCTTCGATGTCTACCGCACCTCTCGCTCGTGACCCGGACCTCTCGCGCCTCCTCGACGACGGCTACGACGTCGTCTTGCAGGCAGGGCATCTGATCGTCCGCCACATTCCGTACGTCACCCCGGCGCGGGCCGTCGAGCACGGTTTCCTCGCCTACCCCGTGACCGTCAGCGGCGACCGCATCGTCTCCGGCACCGACCATCGCATCTGGTTCGGCGGGGAAGCACCATGCGACGAGCACGGCCGCCCCCTGTTGCTGGCCAACTCCGAGGCCCGCGCCATCGCCGAGGGACTGCAGGCGCAGTTCATGCTCTCCAGCAAGCCGAGCCCCGACGGCTATCCCGACGAGTACACGAAGATCACGGCGTACGCGCGCATCCTCGCCGACCAGGCCCAGGCCATCGACCCGTCCGTCACACCCACCCCCGGCGCGGCCTGGCAGGAGGTAAACGACGACAGCCCCTTCGTCTACCGCGACACCGCCACCTCACGCGCCGGCCTCGCAGCCGTGAATCGCCGCCACCGCGGCCACCACATCGTGATCGTCGGTCTCGGTGGCAGCGGCAGCTACATCCTGGACCAGATCGCCAAGACCGAAGTCGACACGATCCTGCTCATCGACGGCGATACCTTCGACAACCACAACGCCTTCAGGGCCCCCGGCGCCCCCACCATCGAGGTGCTGCGCAGCCGCCCGAACAAGGCCGCCTACTTCGCCTCGCTCTACTCGAACATGCACCGAGGCGTCACCTCCTGCGAGCAGTTCCTGGACGAGGACAACCTTGCCCTCCTTGAGGGAGCCACCTTCGTCTTCCTCGCCTCCGACGACGCCGCCGGCAAACCGGCGGTCATGGACTGGCTCGAGGCCCACGAGGTGCCCTTCATCGACGTGGGCATGGGAATCGAGGAGATCGACGGCCGACTCAGCGGACTCCTGCGCGTGACCACGAGCCTGCCGGGCCGCCGTGAACAAGCCCGCCGACGCATCCCGCAGCCGGCCCCTGAAGGCGACGCCTACGCACGCAACATCCAGACCGCAGACCTGAACGCGCTCAACGCCGTCCTGGCCGTCAACCGCTTCAAACGCTTCATCGGTGTCTACGCGGACGCGACCGACGAAGGCTTGTCCACCTACTCGCTGATCACCAACGAGATCGCCAACGAGGACCTGCCATGACCGCGACGAACACACTGCGCCCGGTGTTCGTCGAGACCTTCCCGACAGCGATGGAACCGGCAACCCTGTACGTCTCGATCTCGTACCGCACATGCGGCCACCTGTGTGCCTGTGGCTGCGGTCACGAGGTCATCACACCGCTGTCACCGGGACAGTGGTCCCTCACCTACGACGGTGAAAGCGTCTCCCTGGCACCTTCGATCGGCAACTGGGCGCTCCCATGCCGGGCGCACTACTGGATCCGCAAGGGCGAGGTCCACTGGAGCCGCCGATACTCCATGGCCGAGATCGCAGACAACCGCGAACGCGACCGCCGCCACCTCATCGGAGCCGTGAGCAACGAAACTCCCGGCCTGCTGGCTCGACTCCGACGGCGGCTACGCAGGAGATGACAGAGACGCGATGGCTGCCGAACAGGCCCGCGCTGGGTGTGGGCCGACCAACCTCGGCATCGACCTGATCTCGGCCGCCGGCGGCCCCCGGAGGGCAGGAATGGCTCACCAGTGGGGCGGCAGGGTCACGCCAGCAGGAAGAGGCGACCCGTTCGACGGCACCAGGCCAGGTGGTGCCTCTCCGCTGACCGTGTCGAAGCTGAACGGTGCGCCGGAGAGCTGAGCACCGTTCAAGTCATTGGCTGCGCCGGAGAATCGCGCCAAGCGCAGACGCCTCCGCTGCGCCCGCAAGGCCGTCCGCCGCCACCGTCCCTGCCGGGCAGGCGGCGAGGCGTGGGAGCCGGTGGCGGTGGCGGCCGAGGTACTGCGCGGTGAGCTTTCACGGCCGGGCCGCTACCACCAGCGCCGAGCCCGCGCGGTGATCGAGCGGCTGACGGGTGTCACGCTCGGCGCCGCGCAGGAGATCGCGCTGGATGTGTGGGGTGCTGTGTACGGCGAGACGTCGGGCACGCTGCACGGCAAAGCCCGCAGTGGAAGGACGCGCCATCGTCCTGTACCGCGAAATCCTTGCCGCGGCCCGGGAGCTGCTGGTGCCGCTTCCGGGCCGGGCGGCCCGCGTCCTGGAACTCGCCGCGCTGACGCATCCGGGCTCCGTCGAGGCTGCCGAGCTCGCCGGGTGGGCGGATCCGCGCGCCAGCTACTTCTTCCGCTCCGGCCCGGCGCCCGTGTGGCTTGCGGTTCTGCAGGAGCACGCGCCGTCTCTGCTGATGCCGGACCGGGCAGCCGACGGACGCTGGCCGGCCGCCCCGTTCCTCGAACACGCCGCCCAGGCGGATCCCGGCGCCGTCCGGGCGTGGCTGGCCGCACCGGACGACCAGGACCCTGCGGTCAGTCGTGCGCACAACGCAGCCGCGGCCGGCCGCCACGCCCTGGACGCACTGCTGGGCCTCGCCATACGTCACACCGACGTCGTCGATGCCGCCCAGGTGCGCGCCGTCCTCGCCGACACCGGGGCGGTGCGCTCCGGCGGGGGTAGACGCCCTGGTTGGGGCGGGTCGTCGTCGGGGCCGCCAGCGGTCTGAGCCGCTGCGGGTCCCACCGGCCGTTACGCCATTCACGGCCGATGCGCTCGTTCACGCCGACGAGCGCGGACGCTTCCTTGTTGCTGTGTCCTGCCTTCACGAGCCGGAAGTATTCCGCCCGCTCAGCCTGGAGCTTCTTGCGCCCCTGCGCTGTCCGGACCTGGCGGATGTCGAAGTCCATCGCACCCCTTGAGCCGGGGTGTTGCAACGGCCACTACAACCCAAGGGGGTATGGACGAGCGCGGCTCTGTCTTTCGAGAGCCGGTCTGGTTATCCGGGGGCGCATGCGCGCACGAGGAGCGTGCCGAGCGCTGCGGGGTCCGGGTTGGGGAGGACTTCCGCGCGGATGTCGGTGAAGCCGTGGCGCTTGAGAATGTCGGACCACTGGGTGGCGCTGTACTGCCAGCGGTACACCGTCAGTTCGCTCTCGCGGCCTTCCAGCCACTTGCCGCCCATTTGCTGCGCGCCGTACTGGCCGGTGATGGGCTCGCGGTGGGAGAAGGCGAAGACTCCGCCCGGCTCAAGACGTTTGGCGATGCGTGGAAAGAGCTGTTCAGGGTCGCTGAACCAGACGGCGCCCCACGTCGAATAGACGGCGTCCCAGGTGCGCGGGTCGTCGTCGAGGAACGTGCAGGCCTCGGCGTGGACGAACTCCAGTCCGGGGACGTCGTCCCAGAATGCGCGGGCGCGGTAGACCTGCACGGGCGAGAAGTCCACCGCGGTGACCCGGGCGCCGGAGCGGGTGAGGAACGCGGCGTTCTCCCCTTCTGCTGGCCCCAGGTCGAGGACCGTTTTGGGGGTGCCCAGGATCTCCGCGCCGGGCCCGTCGTTGCCGACACCGGTCCAGTCGAAGCGCTGTGCCGCGGGGCGCGGCTGGGGTCCGTCGCCCCGGTGCGGTTTGTACTTGTCCCAGTACTCGGCTGCGGTCAGTGGGGCGGCGCTGGACATGTGGCTCCTCTGAGGAGAGACGAACTCCAGAGGCGTCACGCTAGCGAACGTCGCCGCCGTGGCGTACGGGAAAGATAGAAACCGTTATATATATGCGCAAAGACGCCCGGGGCCGCATAAAGCGGTCCCGGGCGCAGAGTGGCCCTACGGCCTACCGGTCAGTGGCAGCTTGTGCCGGGTGCGCAGGGCGTGCACTTGGAGAAGTCCGCCTCCCACAGGCTCCAGTCCACCGCGAAGCCGTTGTCGGCGATGACGTGGGCGGTGCGCTCGACGCTGCCGTCGTACTTGAAGGCGATCTCCGGGATGTGCTCCAGGAACTTCCCGTCGAACCACTCCTCGCAGAACTCGCGGTAGTTGCGGGTGTCCAGGATGAAGCCGTGGACGGCGATGTCCACGATCCGCCCGCAGCCGATCTCCAACCGCTGGTCCCACTTCTCCATGGCGGTGATGAGGTAGGCGACCGCCTGGCCGAACAGGCGCTCCGCCATGACCTTGTCGAACGGGTGGTCACGCATGAGGAGAAGGATCTGGCGGTCCCACACGTCCGGCTTGACGTACGTCCGCGGGTCACGGGTGACCGTGTATTCCTCGCGGTCCTTGGCGATCGTTGTCGGTGTTGCCATGGTGCCCTCCGGTCGTCGGATTGCGTGGCGCTACCTGCCCGGCCGACGGCTGAGGGCCAGGCTGTCCCGTACCGCGGGGCGGTGCGGGGGTGGAGAGGCGCCAGCCGGGCGATGACGGGGGAGCACCCCTCAGCCGGCGCCGGTCTATGTGGGCTCGGGACCACCGGTCCCGGGCAGATAGGACAGGAACACACCGCGTTGGTGCAGTCGTTCGAGCACGTCTGCGTAGGCCTTGCTGTCCGTGGTGATGGCGGCCCGCCCGGTGGCGACGATGCCGTGCGCGAAGCCCTGCGCCGCATACAGGAAGGCCTCGGTGAAACCGGTCCGCTGCTCGATCGCGGGGGCCTGGCCGACGTCGGCGAACGAGGACCGTGTGACGTGGCACCTCGTGCGCTGCACGTGCTCCTCGATCAGCTTCAGGTCCGTCCGCCGCTCGACGCCGGGTCCGGCCAGCACGTAGGGGACGACGCGTACCGTGCGGTGCGCGCGGCGGGCCGCGGCGATGATGTCCGCCTGGTGGCGCCTGCGCAGGATCTCCAGACGCACATCCCCGGGCCGGGGCGTGGCGGGGAGCGCCGGGTATCTGCTGGGTGTGGTCACGTCGCGTTCCCTCACGGTTGGGCCTCTGCCGCCGAGTGCCAGGTCAGGGGCCCGGCGGCAGGGAGTGGAACCGTCTGCGGCGGAGGGCCGAAGCAGCCGCCACCGCACGCGGAGATCAGGAGATGGTGCTCAGGAACCTTCCGAGGAGTTCCTCGTGCGGGACTGGACCGGGCTGGAACCGGTCGAGGAAGTCGCGCAGCGGCCAGTGCGGCACGAGGCGGTCACCGCGGCACGGGCGCAGCCAGTACGGGCCCGGGGGCTCTGTCTGGGCAATCGGCGGGAGGGCGAGCTCGTATGGGGCACCCAGGCACGTGCCGTACCGCAGGGGCTCCCACACCGCGTGCGTGCCCGGGGGGACGAGCCAGATCAGCCACCCCCGCTCGGGGTCCTCGATCACCGGCCCGCAGCAAGGGGCGGCCGCGCGCTGGCCAGGGACATGCTGGACTTCGTCCATGAGGCTCACGACGGCGTATGCCTCGGGGCCGGAGGCGGTGACGACGACGTCGAAGAACCGTCCGCCTAAAGGTAGTTGAAGCGGTGCTCCCCGCTGTAAGTCCGCCAGGTTCCGCACACGTGCGGCCAGGTCACGCATGTCCGGCGCGACGTCCTCGGGGGCGATGTCCTCGCCGCGCACCGTGAGGTCGACGCCCGCGGGCGTCGCGCTGCTGCGCCACGTCGCCGGGCGCTGGGGCAGAGGTGTGCGCGTCACTCGGAACCGTCCCAGGTCGCGGGGATGATGGCCTGCACCGTCTTGCCGACGGCCAAGCCGCAGTCGTCGCTCTTCACGTCCCAGAACAGACGGCCGCGGTAGTGGGCCACCCACCACAGTCCCTTGGGCGGTCCTTGAACCTCGCCGCTCTGGTTGGCGACCTGCTCGAACCCGGGGAACTCCGGGAGCGCGTCCTCAACCTCGATGACCAGTTCGTTGGTTTCGGGGAGGCCGAACACCCGCAGGTACACGATGCCGCCGGGGAGGGGCTTGCCGTGCTTGACGGCGTTGTCGACGAGCTTGTCGGCGACGCGCGAGGCCTGGTCGATGTTGCCGTTCCAGCGCGCGACCGTCAGCCAGGGCCGCATACGTAACCGGGCGTTCGGGCCCGCGTTGTGGGTAGCGGCGAGCGGCCAGAACTGCAGGAATCGGGGGCTTTCCTCCGTGAGTGGCAGCAGCGTGGCCGTGCTCGCGCGCGGTGGTGCGGCCGCTGCTTCTGCGGGGGTGGGCGGGCGCTGTGTCGGCGGGTTCACGGGGGACTCCCCTGGGTTCTGTGCTGGGCGGGCACTTCGGCGAACGAGGGCGATGGCTGCTTGCGCAGCGGCTGTTCAGCAACCAGGTAACTCCCTTGCGCAGCAATCTGGTTAGGGCGATCGAGCATTGTTCCGGCGGACCACCCTAGGGTGATTTGACTATCACTTTGCCTGACGGACGGGCAGCAAGTCGCTACGGTGCGTGCATGGATGCCACGCGCAATGAGGCTCTTGAGGCGTGGATGGACGAGCACGGCTACAGCTCCAACAGCCTGGCTGACGCGGTGAACAGGGCCCTTGAGCAGCTCACCGGGCGGACTGGCGGACTGGACGGCTCGTCCGTCCGGGACTGGAAAGCGGGTCGCGTTCGCTGGCCTAAGTCCGCCACCCGCAAGGCACTTGAGGCTGTCAGCGGCTTACCCGCCACCGGCTTAGGGTTCGTGCCACGGGGCCGGACTTCGTCCACCCCAGTCGCACCGCAGGAGGACCCCGATATGAAGCGCCGTACTCTCGTCGGCGGTATCGCTGTCGCCGCCGCAGCAGCTGCCGCCCCCGGCCCCGCACGACCCCGCCGTATCGGCATGAGTGACGTCGGCCGCCTACAGCAACGCTTCGCCGAGGTCATCGCGAGCGACCACCGGTACGGCGGCCAGCTCGACATCGAGCAGCGGGCCGCCGTACTCGCCGACGAGGCGCTGAACCTACAGAACGCCGGCAGTGCCACCCAACGCGTACGCAGCAACCTGTACGGGTGCGCTGCCTCGTTCCGGTCCTCCGCGATGTGGGCGGCTATCGACGGCCGCCGCTACGCCGATGCGAAGGCGCACATGCGCGAGGCCCAGGCCCTCGCCGAGATGTCCGGTGACCAAGCGATCAAATTCCGCATCTGGAGCCACGCGGGGGCTATGTACCGACACATCGGCCGCCCGGCCGAGGCCTTCGCCGCGAACGACGTCGCCCGCAACCTGCACATCACCCGCCGCGACCCGATGTTCGCCTCCCTCGGCCTGGCCCGGCAGGCAGCCATCCATGGCGCAGCGCAGGACCGCACGGGCACCCGTCGTGCACTCGACCAGGCGCAGGATGCGCTGCAACGCATGGACCCGGACGCCTACCGGCCGGTGTGGCTGCTCGCCTTCTACGACCAGGCCGAGCTGAACTCCCTTGCCCTCTCCGCTTTCCTCGCGCTCGGCGACTACCAGACCGCCGAGTTCCATGCGCACCACTGCCTGGCCACCCTGCGGCCGCACATGCGCCGGTCCCACGCCATCACCGCCACGCGCCTTGCCCACGCCCAACTCGCCCAGGGCGACCTTGAGGCCGCCGCGGCCACAGCCATGCAGGTACCTGTCGACGCCGCTACCCAGCACGCCCGTGTCTCCCGCATGCTGCAAGAGTTCGGCGCCGCGCTCCGTGCGCGGGCGCCGCGTAGCTCCACCGCGCAGACCTGGACCGAGCACACCCGCGACGCCTGGAAGGCCGCCGCATGACCACGGCACCCACGACCGAACTCCGCACCTTCACCGAGCTGGATCCCATCCGTGGCGACGTGATCGACGTATACGCCGCGGTGCGCGCGCCGCTGCTCCACCTGCCGAACTACGCGGTGACCGCTTTCGGCGAGCGGCTGGACCGGCACGGCGCCGAGCCGGGGATCGTGGTCGTCCTCGCCTACGCCGACGAGCAGCCGGTCGGCTACGCGTACGGCAACCGCATCGAGCACGGCGACCGGTACTGGCAGCGTACTGCCCCGGCACCGGCGGAGGAGTACACCCGCCGTCCGGCCGTGGCATTGAAGGAGATCGGCGTACGGGACGAATGGCGGGGGACCGGGACGGCACGACGTATGCATGACGCCTTCCTCGCCGCGCGGGACGAGTCGTACGTGACGCTCATGGTGAACCCGGCGGCCGGTGACGGGAAGGTCCACCGGCTCTACCGGTCGTGGGGCTACCAAGACCTCGGGCAGAGCCAGCCGTCACCAGCATCGCCGATGCTCACCGTGATGATTCGCCCAGCCCGCTGATGTAGGCGGAGGCCGTCTCAGTCCCCCCGGCTCCGTGGCGTCCTGCTCCGCACGGGCCACTGCGGGCGTGGGCGGGACCGGCGTACAGCGGCACGGCGTTGAGCGGGTCCCGGGTGCCAGCCCGGTGGGGCGGTCGTAGACGGGTGTCTGCGGTGTGCGAGCCGTCCGCCCACCGGCCCGCCTTGTTCCGCTCGGCGAGCGGAACTTTCCGCGTAGCCAGGTCCGTGTTCGCTCCGGCCCGCCACGAGTGGGACGTGACCTTCTTGCCGTCGATCTACGGCACGCCCGCACGGTCGGCGAGCACCTGGAGCCGCTCGTTGAGCGATCCCGGGCGCAGCCGGACGCCGTGCTTACGGGTCGCCGGGTACGACCGAAGGC
>NZ_JBHWVI010000026.1:0-25920 GCF_042737005.1 Streptomyces sp. NPDC060027 | reverse complement strand
GGGCGGAACCGGCCCGGCCGAGGCCTGACCATGGGACGACCGCAGAAACCCATCACCGCGGCGCCGGCCCTCACCGACCTCGCGCAATGGCTGCGTATCCGTCGTAGCGAATGCCATCTGACCTATCGGGAGATGGCCCGCCCCGCCGACTGTGGCGCGCCGCCCGCTACGAGGCACGCTTCAAGCAAGGGCGCTCCGCAGACACGGGGCGCGCGTTGCGCCCCGAACTGGTCCGCGACTTGGCTGATCTCGTTCATCTGATGCGTGAGCTTCACCTGCGGGCGGGTGCGCCGTCCCTGCGGACACTGCAACGCAATGCCGGAAAGCACGGGCAGCTCCCCCGTTCCACCCTTCAACGCGTACTCAGCGGCCACGCCCTGCCCAGTTTCGATCACCTGGTCGCCTTCGTCGAGGGCTGCGGAGTCTCACGCGATGCACTGAGGGCCTGGCAGCGGGCCTGGCATCGGGCGGAGCGCGTCCGCAGGAGCAGTGAGGGGGCCGAAACAGTATTCCGGGCCGAACTTCTGCACGAGCTGCGCTCGCCCCTCACTTCAGTGGTGGGATTCTCCTCGGTGCTCCTGAAGAAATGGGACCGGTTCACCGGAGTACAGAAGCGGATGATGGTGGAGGTCCTTGACGCCGATGCACAGCGGGTCAGCAGTCTTCTATGGGCCATGAGCGGATCGCTCTACCCCGACTTGCGCGAGGGAGCTGCGCTCGTCGGGCCGAGTCTGCCGCGACGAGAACTGTGAGCGGTTGTGGTCCTCCGGTGGGTCGGGCGGCTGGCCGGTGCTCTTCGCCAGGTCGACGCGCTTCAACAGGTGGAGCCCTGCCCTGTTGGGGGCGGGGCTCCATGAGCGATGGCCGGCTCGCGGCGGGCTGGAGCCTGCCGCGGGGCGAGGTGGCGAGCCGCGCCAAACCGGCCGTCGTGCAGTCTCCGGGCCCAAGCGGGGACAGCGAGCCCCATACCCGAAGACCGCGATTGTGGGGGCGGTGTATGTACCCGCCTCGTCAGCCGCGCTGCGCCTTCTGCTCGAGGATGCGCCGGCGCGTCCATGCCCGCTTGCCGCGGTCGGAGAGTCCGTCGGTCTCTTCCAGCAGCGGCAGGTTGCCCTGCGACAGGGAACTGCTGAAGGAGTTGAGACTCTTGAAGCCGAGCAGCGCCGCGGCCTGGGTACCTGCCAGCAACTCGTCGGGATCGCCGTCGGCCGGCACGTCGGGCAGCGCCGGCGCCTGCCGCGTCGCTCCCGCCCGCCTGCCCTTGCCGGGCCGGCTGGCACGCCAGTCGGCAATGGTCCGGCGGCGCCACTTCTGCCGCTTGTAGGTGCCGAGCTCCTCAACCTCGTCGGGCTCCGGGAAGTAGCCCGGGTGCTCGATCAGGTAAGTGGTGATCTGGCTGCGGTTCTTGTAACCCAACAACTTCGCGACCTGCGCGGCGTTCAGGAGTTCATCCGGATCCCCGCCGGCCAGCGAAAGCTGCTGCAGACGCGAGGGCTCCCTGCCCTCGTACCATTCACGGACTTCGGCCAAGTCCCACAGCCGTGCGCGGCCGCGCTGGTCGACATGTTCGGGGAAATCGTTCTTCTCGCGCTCCGCGTACAGCGAGTTGATGCGACCGACGCTGAGCCCGAGTTCCGCGGCGAGCTCCTTGGAGTCGACGGGGTCCTGCTTCTTCGGCTTGCCGGCCATGGTGGTCGCATCCGTCCTGAGCGAGACGGGCCGGCCTCTCCGGCCCAAAACTGGCAGCAATTTTGGAGGGGTGTCCAGCCGCCGGCGCAACCATTCCCAACGATTGCGGCGCGTTAGTACGTCTCAGCGAGGAGACAGACACCCTGGCGCGCAGCATGTGCCGCCAGTTCGTCGAACGCCATCGCACCTGGCGTGTGCTGCCACGAGGCCAGAGCCTGGAGGCTCAACGCCTCCACCCGGTTCTCTGCGCCGGGGAAACCTGCCTCCGCGCTGTCCAGACACAGCTGACCGGTGGACAGCTCGCGGGATTGATCCGCGAGCTCGCTGCGTGTCTCCTCAAGCCCCTGGTGGTAGAGAGCGTTGCCCTCGTACAGCAGTCGGCGCAGCCGAGTATCCGCCGAGGTGGCGGACTCGGCAGCGAGCTGCAGGAGGTGCTCAGTGATGGTGGCCATGACAGCCAGTATGCCTTTCAGACGGGACCGCCGAAGGGGCCGGTGAAAGGCGCGCGGGGCCGGAGCGCAGGGGTTCCGGCACGCGGCGTTCCGGAACGGACGTTCTCGGCGTCGGGTTGCTTGGGGTGGGGCTGCTGGGCCGGCAGGCCGAGCAAGATCTCCTCGCGGTCGCGGCGTGTGCGGCCGAGACTGAAGAGCCAGCGGTGGGCGCCGTGGTGACGGACGTTGCGGGTGCCGACCGTCGTCAGGGCCTCGCGCAGCCAGAGGGCCGGGTCGGTGCCCGGGCGCGGCCGCGGAGCTCCGAGCGCGATGAGATGCTTCTGGGCCTACTGGTACCCCTGCTCTCGGTGGCGGATCTTCTGCGCGGTCCGGTCGGAAGCGCGCAGGTTCGCAGATTCCTGAGTGTGCTGAGGCCGGAACCTGCGCGCCAGTTTGCCGTTCTGCCCGCTGAGGGGAGCGGGTTCTCGGCGGCATCGCGTCCAACTTTGGCGGGGCTCCCGTACCAGGCGTTCGCGTCCTGCTTCTGGGGCCGGATCGAGGTCTCGGCAACGGGTGAAACGAGGGCCACGGACGGCGGATGAAAAAGTGTGGCCAGTACCGGCAGCGCGCCCGCGAGCGCCCCGATGCCGGAACGCTGCTACGGGGAGGTGAACTGGCGCTCGACGGTTCTCATGTATCGCCTCCTGCCTGCGGATCCTTCCAGTGTGCGGGACCTGGAGCGATCTCCGACGGCGGGTATGAGTGCGGGATGCGTTGTTCGGTGGTGATCGGTCGAGTCGGCGTCGCTCAGTGGTCACCGGTTGAGGCGGTCCCGATGTCGCCGCCCGCAGCGACCGAACGGTCACTCGACGCGCTCACCGGACCGGCCGACGCGGACGACGACGGCGGCATCCTCGGGGAAGCTGGCGGTGACGCGCTGTTGCCGGTCGTCACGGAGCCGATGTTTCCGCCGGCGGCGACTGAGCGTTCGCCCTCGGCGCGGACCTGCGAGCCGGAAGCGCCGGCACGCGGGCCGAGAGCCGCGTAGAGGGTGAGTGCCAGACCAACTAGTCCGGCAGCCCCTCCACCCACGCTCGCCCAGGGCTCGGCCGCGGAGACGTCCAGGACCCCGCCCACCAGGAGCGCCGCCGCGCCCAGCCCGCACAGCGCGACACCGGTCCACATCAAGGCCTTCATGACGGCATCCTTCCCCGCTCCGACGGCGCTTACGGGTACGGCGGCACGGCGACGGGCACCATGCTGGCATGCGGGGTACGGGGGAGCGGTCGGTCACGGCGGGCGGAGACGTGGGTGTCGCCGTCACGGGGGATCACAATCACGTCGTCCTTGCGCCCGTCGTCCGGTCGTCGTACGGCGAACAGGTGAGGCGGATCGCACCGACCCGACTCGTCGGCCGCGAGACGGAATTGGCCGAGCTGGCGGCGTTCTGCTGTGCGGAGTCGGGTCCGTCTCACGTCTGGTGGCGAGCGGATGCCTGGGCGGGCAAGACGGCCCTGCTCTCCTGGTTTGCGCTCCATCCGCCGCCCGGAGTGCGGGTCGTGCCATTCTTCGTCACCGGCCGTCTCGGCACCCACAACGACATCGTCGCCTATGTCGACGTCGTGCTCGAACAGTTGGTGGAACTGACGGTTGCCGGTCTTCCGGCGTACCTGACCGAGGCGACCCGGGAGGCGCACCTGCTCCGCCTGTACGGGGAGGCGGCCCGCGCCTGTTCCGGGCGCGGCGAACGCCTGATCCTCCTCGTGGACGGGCTGGATGAGGACCGCGGTGTCACGACTGGTCCCGGCGCCCACAGCATCGCGAGCCTGCTGCCCGGGGCTCCCGAGGCCGGTATGCGGGTGGTCGTCTCGGGGCGGTTCAATCCGCCGCTGCCTCCGGACGTCCCGGGCGGCCACCCCTTGCGTGCGCCGGACGTGGTCCGTCAGCTGGCCGTCTCGCCGGCCGCGCGGGCGATCCGTATGGAGGCAGAACGGGAGCTGAAGCACCTGTTGGAGGCTCCCGGTCTGGAGTACGACGTGCTCGCCCTCGTCACGGCCGCAGGCGGGGGTCTGTCGGCAGGCGACCTGACCGCTCTCACTGAAGCCGTGCCGTTCCGGGTGGCCGACGCGCTGCGCACCCGCACCGGGCGTACCTTCACCGCCAGGGGTGGCCTGTATCTGCTCGCGCACGACGAACTGAGAGCACGCGCGGAGGAGATGCTGGGCGCCCGCGAACTCGGCAGACGGCGCGAGCGGTTGCACGACTGGGCGAAGGAGTACGGCGGGCGGGGCTGGCCTGTGGACACGCCGAAATATCTGCTGCGCGGCTACTTTGCGATGCTCCGGTCGATCGGGGACGCGGATCGCATGACGGCACTCGCGTTGGACCGGGATCGGCAGGCCCGTATGTGGGAAGTCACGGGCGGCAATGCGGCCGCCCTCGCGGAGATCCGGTGGGCGCAGGAGGCGCTGCTCGAGGTCGAGGGTGAGGCGGCCCTGTCGGACATGCTGGCACTGGCCATCAGCCGAGACGAGTTACAGCGCCGTGGCCGAGGCATTGCTGTCGGCCTTCCCGTCGCATGGGCGAGGATCGGCTGCCACGACCGTGCCGAGGCGCTTGCCCACAGCCTGCCCCTGTTGTGTTGGCGATCCGTGGCCCTGGGGGAGATCGCCTTGGAGGTTGGGACAGCGGGAGAGCGGGAGGAAGCACGGCGGCTCTTGGCCGACGCGGAACGCGCGGCTCGTGAAGACAGCCGGGACGGCAGAATCAGGCACCCCTCCGCGCTGAGTACGATCCGGCACGCCTGGGTCACTCTGGGAGAGACCGACCGGGCCCTTTCCCTGGTGTGCGACGCAGGGGAGGAGTGGTGGCTGCGCGATGGGCAACTGGGACTCTTGGTCAAACAGTTGGTGTGGTTGGGGGAGGCCGACGCGGCCGAGTCCGTGCTGGCCGCTTTTCGGGACGCCGAACCGAAGACCTTGGCGGTGGCGGAAGTGGTGGGCGCCCTGGCCGACCGGGGTGAGTTCGAGCGGGCCGAGTCGTTGGCACGGAGCATCGAGGGACGAGGCCGGGCGGCTGGCCTCGTCGAGGTCGCCTACGCCAGGCGCGAGGCGGAGGCAGAGCCGTCCGGTTTGGCTCTGTTCGACGAGGCGGTGCGCGTGGCCGAGTCCGCCGAGGACCGGGGCCATGTTGTCGAGGGACTGGCGTGGGCCGGGATGTTCGACCGTGCCGAGGCGCTCGCCTCGCGAGCGGCGACCGGCCCGATCCCGTCGCGGTCTTGGAGAGAGATGGGCTGCGCCCTGGTGTCGGCGGGACAGCACGAACGCGCGGAGGCGCTGGCCGCCGCCCGGACGGATCCCGAGGAGGGGGACCGTATCCGGGAGGGCATGCTCAGGGCGTTCGCCGAGGATGGCGCATACGACCGGGCGGAACTCCTGTTGCGCACACTCAGCACCGAGGGCGCGAAAATGGATGCCCGGCAGAGTTTCGTAGGCGCTTTGGTGGAGGCGGGCGAGTTCGAACGGGCCGTTGACGTCGCTGTCGAGGAGACCTGGCCGCGGGAACTGGGCCAGGTGGTCGACGGGTTGCTGCGCGCGGGCGACTTCGCCCGCGCCGACGGGGTCGCTCGGTCCGCACAACAGCCGTCCCTCAGAGTGGAACTGCTCACTAGCGTGGCCGTCGCCCTGTGGCGCGCGGGGCGGCGGAAGGAGGCCGAGAGCCTGCTGCACGACCTCACGCTCGTAGGAAAGGACAGCGACACGATCCGTGAGCAGCGGACCATGGTGTGCCGCACGATCACAGCGTTCGCCGACGACGATCGACTGGAGGAGGCACGGGCTTTGCTGGCCGCCCTGCCGCCCCGGCCCGTTCCCGAGGGCCTCCTGGGGGAGGGCGCGGAAGCGACGGCACTGGCCGCGCTCGGGAGGTACGAGGAGGCGGTTGCCCTGGCACGGCGACCGGAGCATGCTTTCGTGCGGGGCCTGCACTTGGCGGGCCTGGCGCGGTGCATGATCAGGGCCGGCAACTCGGAACGTCTCCTCACCCTCATGGAGGGCTGCGATGAGGAGGAGCGTCGGTACGCGTGGCCCGATGTGGCCGAGGAGGCCACGCAGCGGGGGGACTACGGTCTGGCCGTCGAGGCGGTGAAACGGATGGCAGGTGTCGACCGGTGCTGCGTGGCCCTGGGACGCATCGTGCGCTCCCTGGCCGAGTCGGGCGACGAGCACGACCGCGCCTGGGCGGCGCACCTGCTGGAGATCGCAGCTGCGGACGCCGACGCGGTCGAGGAGGAGGCGTTGAAGTTAATGAAGGCCCGTGGCGCCGATGCGGTCGATAATGACGCTGCACCCCGTTGGCGGGCCGCGGCCGTGCGGGCGCAGGCCGCCGTCGCGCGGGCCCGGATCGCGCTCGGCGACAGGGACCCGGCCGCGCGCTGGCTCGCCGAGACGGAGACGGAACTCGATGCCGCTCCTGAGCCGTTGACGCTGACGGACTGCTTCGCGGACCTAGCCGGAGTGAGCCTCGACCTCGGTCGCTACGACGAGAGCGAGGAGCGCGTCGACGCCATGGACCGCTCCGACGACCGCGACTGGTCGAGACTGGCCCTCGTCAAGGAGTACGTCCTCATCGGGGAGTTGGACCGGGCCGCCGCACAGGCCGTACGCATCGGCGCCCGCGGCGATCGGGCGATCGAGGCGTACCTCCTCCTCGCGGAGCACGCCCCCTGGGACGAGGCGTGCCGATGGCTCCGCCTCGCGCTGCACCATGGGGAGTGGACGAGGGCCCTGCCCACACTGCTGTGGGCCGAGCCGACGGCCGTACGCCAGGCGACGGACGCGTGCACGGAAACGTGGCCCGACGGGGGCTCCCGCGAGAGCGGAGAACCAGGCGAACTCCTTGGAGGACCGGCCGCCGAATTCGGCCTGGAGGTGTGATCCGGCGCGCATCAGCCCCGGATGGACTGTGGTCACGCTGACGTTCCCGTCGGCCGTTTCGGCTGCCAGCCCCTCGCCCAGTGCTCCTACGGCGGCCTTGGCGCACGAGTAGGGCAGGAGGTGGGGGACAACGAGCAGGCCGCCGACGGAGCCGATGAGGCACAGTCGGCCCCCGGCCTCACTTCCGCGTAGATGGGGGAGTGCGGCCATGGCGGTGTTCACCGTGCCGCCGAAGATGGCCGCCATGGCGTCCTCGAAGGCTTCGTTGTCGAGCGCTGTCACCGGCGCCACCTGGATGACTCCCGCATTGGCGATGACGATGTCCAGGCTGCCCTGACTGCCTTCCGTCTGCCGGACTGCCGCTTCGACCGCCTCCCGGTCGCGGACGTCGCACACCACGGTGGAGACCCTCGTGCCGGTCTGTTCCTCGGCCCAGTCGGCGCCGCGTCGCAGTTCGTCCGCATCGCGAGCCGCCGTGGTCACCCGGCAGCCTCGCTGGCAGTCACATGATCGGCCGGTGGGTACCCTGCGACCAACACAGGCGATCAGCTCATCTCGCTGACTGAGAACGCATCAGTCATGCCCCTCGACCGCTGCCCTGCGGGCCGTCCATAGGAAGATCGGCACAGCGCCCACAGGAACCACGGCGACGTACGTAAGGAACACGAGCTCCGCAGGCTGGTGTTGAAGCAGTACACGTGAGGAGATCGGAGAGTGACGAACAGTACTGGAGCGGAGGTCGACGGCGCGCGCGGGGTGTTCGCAGTGGACTCGACCGCCCCGGGCGCCGCACCGCGGGGACTCGACGCCTTCCGGCGTGGGTGGGAGACGCAGATCGGCGACGATGTCTTCCAACTGCCGGCCTTCAGCCCGGACACGATCGGTGACTTCCGGGTCAAGGGCAACGTGGCCAAGGTGCACGGCGCGGCGATCGCCGATCTTCACGCCGCGTCGGCAACCCGAACCGCGGACGTCCCGGGCGGCGATCAGGATCTGGTTGCCATGTACGTAGTGCAGCGCGGCGCATGGACTCTGGGCGGCCCGCCCGGATATGGCGACCAGACCGTATCGGCCGGGCAGTTCCTCGTCCGGCACCTCGGGCGCCTGACGGCCTTCGAGACGACGGCGCACCTCACGGCGAAGTTCCTCGTCCTGCCTCCCGGCGAGCTCAAACCCCTGCTCGGGAACCGGGTCATCACCGGGCCGGCGGACTCGGCCGAGATACGCTTGCTGACGGCTCTCACAGACATGATCCACATAACCGTGGCCGACCTCGGCCCGGCCGGTGTGGAAGCCGCCCACGGCACCCTGATCGAGCTGGCCAAGGCGGTGGCGAAGGGCCGGTTCGACGACGTAGAACCCCGGCTGGCTCCCGCGCTCACCCAGGCAGCCAAGGACCTCGCGGACCGCCGGCTCGCTGATCCCGAACTTTCTCCGGCGATGCTTGCGCGTGAACTCAACATCTCCGTCCGTACGCTGCACCGGGCATTCGCCGCGGTGGGAGAGCAGGTGACCACCTACATCCGCCACCGGCGACTGCACGAGGCCCGGCTCGCCCTTACCGCGCCGTCAGGTCGCCTGAGTATCTCGGAACTCGCCGCTCACTGGCAGTTCGCGGACGGCAGCCACTTCAGCCGGACCTTCAAGAAGCACTACGGTCAGACTCCCACCGAGTACGCCCGCTCGACCGGAGCAGCCTCGCTCTCGCCGAACCGGCACCCGCCGGGCCACGGGCCGGCCGAAAGCGCGTGACCAGAGGTACGACCGCAGTTCAGGAACTCGGCGGTTCCCGGCGCGCTGAGAGGTGATCCTCCGCCCAGATGCCCGCCTTCCGCTGGCCGACCGACGACGGACCGGCGTCAGTCCCCGTCTTTCGCGCGCATGTGGCAGCCGTCCACACAGGCCCTGGAGCCGCCGAGCTCGCCAGCCGCCTTGAGTTCGGCAAGCAGGATGCCAGCAGCTGGTCGAAGACTCGACCAGCTGCTGGCGGTCCGGGCGTCGGGGATGAGCGCGTTGTAGAAGCGCCGTGGGCGCTGACGAAGGCTCAGCCGATCAGTTCGGCGGCCCGTTCGGCGATGGCGTAGACGGTCGCGTTGGTGTTGGCCGAGGGGATGGACGGCATCACCGAGGCATCGGCGACCCGCAGTCCGGCTATGCCGTGCACGCGAAGGTTCGCAGGGTCGACGACGGCATCGGCGTCGGTTCCCATGCGGCAGGTACCGGTGAAGTGGAAGTAGGGGCCGGTGGCCTTGCGGATGAACTCGTCCACGGATTCACCGCTTGTCCCGGAGCCCGGCACCGCTTCCTGCTTGCGCCAGTCGGCGAGCGCGTCAGCCTCCCCGATGCGGCGTGCCAGGGCCAGGCCCTTGCGCATGATCTCCAGGTCACGGTCGTCGCTCAGGTAGCCGGGGTCGACGACGGGAGCGCTGCCGGGATTGGCGTCCGCCAGGCGCACGGTGCCGCTGCTGTGCGGAGCCATCGCGGAGAAAGCGATGGAGTAGCCGTTGGCCGGCGGCTGGCCCCATGCCGACGGGAGCGGTGCGGCGACGATGTAGACCTGAAGGTCCGGTCGGGCCGCGGCGGGGTCGCTGTACAGCAGGCCCATCATTTCGGCCGGCGGATTGGCAGGAACGAACGGTACGGGCTGGATGGCCTCGTACACCACGCCCGCCATCGGATGGTCCTGCAGATGGGAGCCCACTCCCGGCAGGTCGGCCACGACATCGATGCCGTGTTCGTCAAGGTGTTGTGCCGGGCCGATCCCTGACAGCATCAGGAGGTGTGCGGAACCGATGGCCCCCGCGGTCAGTACCACCTCGGCGCTCTCGACGGACAGGTGCTCGCCACCGATGGTGTACTCGACGCCGGTGCAGCGGCCCGCGGTGGTGCGCAGCCGCTGCACCGTCGCGTCCGTGACGACGTCCAGGTTCGGCCGGTCGAGGAACGGACGGATGTAGGCGTCGGCCGCGCTCTGGCGGGCGCCGCCGGGCAGATTCATGTCACTCCACCCGAACCCGGTCTCCAGGCCGCCGCCGATGTCATCGGCGCGTGCGAACCCAGCCTCCACCGCGGCGTCGACGCCCGCCGTGGCCAGGGGATGGGGTTCCGGGACCGGGGCGACCACGACCGGACCGTCCGTGCCCCGCACGGAGGCATTACGGTTGCGAGTGCTCTCGCTGCGGCGGAAATAGGGCAGCAGATCGTCGAAACCCCAGCCTGGAGCACCGAGGCCGGGCCATTCGTCGTAACCGGAGCGGTGCCCCCGCAGGTGGTAGAGGCCGTTGATGCTCGACGATCCGCCGAGCGCCTTGCCGCGCAGCACGTCAGCGGCCCTGCCTGTACCGGCCTGCACGGTCGAGGCGCCCAGCCAGAGGGATGAGGGGTCGAACCCCAGGAAGCCCCACGGAGATGCCATCGTCTCGGTTGCGTCCCGGGCTCCCGCCTCCAGCAGCAGCACCCGCACGCCGGGGCGTTCCGAAAGCCGGGAGGCAATCACGCATCCCGCTGTCCCTGCTCCCACCACGACATAGTCATAAGAACTCTTGGCCATCATGTCTCCGCTTTCCACGGCAGCCTTGTCCGGCCACCGCATTCCAGAAAATCCAGTCTTCGCCGATCAAGGAGCTGATCAGGGTTATGTACTAAAGCGGCCCAAAGGTTGGGATGGTTGTCTTCGCGTCAGCCCTGTGGGTCGCCCAGACGCGTCCCGGCTCGGCGCGCAGAAGGCGTGGGAGCGGCTGTCAGCAGCGCGTGGGCTCCGATGGAGCACGGCTTGCCCGGATGGAGGCCCGCCACGCGCCCCCGCTGATGTAATTTTTGGCGGGGCTGACGGACACCGAGGTGACCCGGTGGCAAACGATCACCTTGATCCGGCGGCCCTGGGCACGCCCGATCCGCACACTGCCGATCATCCCGCTGGGGATGTCCATGTCGGCGCCGGTACCTGCGATGACTGCCACGCGGCCGGAATTCACCTGGTTCACCAGTTTCTCGTCTTTTGTATGTAGCCGTCCAGGAACAGACCGGGTGTTCCCCTCTGCCGTCGAAGCTTACGAAGATCGACACAGCACGCACTTGAACCACCGCGACATCCGTTCGGAAGCTGAGCGCCATAAGAGTTGGAGCACATGGTTCGGTTCGTTCGCGGGCGGGCAGGGCGGAGAACTATGGGCGGCGGTGGAGGAAGCCGTGCCGCGTACGGCAGTCCCCTCGGCGCTGGCGACCGTGGAGGCCCTGGTGCCTGAGGACGACGGGTCGGCCTGGTCGGCCATGCGCGAGAAGCTGGCCCTGCGCCACAACATCGTGCGCCGCTTCCTGCCCCTGCTGGACGAGTCGGACGCGCTGGGCGCCGCCCCGGCCGGGGCGGCGCATCCTGAAGGCGGTGCGCTGCCTGCCCGCGCTCTCGCGCCGGAGGGTCAAGACCGGCCGCTGCTGCCCCCCGAGGTCGACGCCGAGTTTCTGGCGGGTGGACCCGCCCGAGGAGGGCGGCCCCCCGGACGGGTACGGGCCGCTGGAGTACGTCGCCTGCAAACAAGGTGAGCGAACCGCCACGCATTGGTCGTTCATCCTCCGGGTCGTCGGATCGCTCATCACCCACCAGGTCCGGGCCTACGACCTGTTGCGGATGTTCGGCCGCGAGGGCCACCCCACTCCGCTCGGCGCGGCGTTCGCCGAGTACGGGCGGATCGTCAAGGTCATGCACCTCCTCGGTCTGGTCCTCAACGGGCCTGCGCCCAATCGGGACCTGGAGGCTGTCGAGGGCGACGGGGGTCGACGGCGGCGCACCCCGCCCGCCATCGGCCGGGGCGGCGGCACGCAGCGCCGCCTCAACCTGGCGGTTGCTGGTCATGGTCGGCGTGAAGGCGGTCATGGTGAGGAGGAGGCCGGCGGCGTTGTAGAGCGGGGTGCGTACGTCGCAGGTGGTCGCCAGCCAGCCGCCGAGGAAGGCGCCGAACGGGGCGGCGCACATCGCGAGCATGCGAGAGATGGAGCGACCCGGTCCATCAGGTGGGCGGGGACGATCGCCTGTCGGAGGGAGGGGCCGAGCACCATCGTGGCCGCCTATGCCCGCTCCGCAGACAGCGAGCGCGAGGCCGGCGACATACGGGTTCGGGGCGACGGCAAGGCACAGGATGGCGAGTCCCTCGACTGCGGCCGTGCAGGTAAGCGAGCGCCGGTGCCCAGTCGTCGGCCGAGGAAGGAGGCGATGCCCACGCCGCGCAGACCGCCGGTGGCCTCCGCCGTGAGGAGCAGGCCGAAGCCGAAGGTGTCGATGCCGAGACGATCGTGCGCGAAGAAGGCGAGGACGGTCTCCACGGCGAGGAAGGCGATGTTGCCGGCCTCCGGACGCAGCGCGAGCCTGAGCAACAACTGATCCCGGAATACGTACGAGACGCCGGATCGCGCCTGCCGCCGTAGCGACTCACGGGCCTACGGGCCGAGGTGCGGAAGGCAGTGACCGTACGAGCAGTGCGGAGAGCGCGAACGACACCGTGGGGCCATGTCAGCCACGGGTCCGAGTAGGACGGCGATGTTCGCCCTCGGCATCGCTGCACCCCGCACTCGTCAGAATCGCGCTGGCGACGACCTCGAAGAGACGATCGGCGCGTGGCGCGAGCGCGGGTTGATCGCCGAGCCATGCCAGTGCTGCTACCAGTGCGAACAGATCGGTGCCGTCAATGTCGCTTCGGGCCTTGCCCGCGGCCTGGGCGCGGATGAGGAGTCGAGTGCCTGCTGCGCGCAGGGTGACGCACGAAGCGTGGAGCGCGGATTCGGTGTCTTCGATCGCCGCTGCCATCAGCTCGGTGACGCCTTGGTACTCGGTTGTCCACGCGACGCAGTCGCGCAGCCATGAAACGAGAGCGTCTTCGGGCGAGCTCGACGTCTCGAGTTCGCCTGCCTTTGCCGTCAGTTCGTCGAAGCTCGTGCGGAGCAGGGCATCGAGCAGTGCCTCGCGTGTCGGGAAGTGCCGTAGCAGCGTCGCGAGTCCGACATCGGCCCTGCGCGCGATGTCGCGCAGGGACACGTCGACGCCCTGCTCGGTGATGGCGGCGCCCGCAACGACGAGCAGGTGGTCGTGGTTCTTCCTCGCGTCGGCCCTCATCATGTCCCTCTTGACTATCCGGATCAGTGGTCCATATATTCGGATCAGTGGTCCGGATATATGGACCACTGATCCGAATAAGTCTATCCCGCGGCGCGGGCAGGAGAGAAAGATGTCCACACACACAATGAGCGCGATCCGGCTGCACGGCTTCGGCGGCCCGGAGGTGCTGCGTCATGAGGAGGCGCCGGTTCCCGAGCCGGGGCCGGGCGAGGTGCTCGTCCGCGTGCACGCGGTCGGCCTCAATCCTCCTGACTGGTACGCACGTGAGGGAATGCCTGACGTACCTTCCGAGGTCAAGCCCACGTTCGATCTCCCCCTGATTCCCGGGACCGACGTCTCAGGCGTCGTGGCAGACGTCGCAGCCGGTGTCAACGGCTTCGCGGCCGGAGACGAGGTGGTCGGCCTTCTGCGCTTCCCCACCGTCCTCCAAGCCGGCGCGTACGCCGAGTACGTCACCGCGCTGGCATCGGACTTCGCACTCAAGCCGGCCTCCATCGACCACGTGCAGGCTGCCGGCCTGGCCATGTCGGGGTTGACGGCATGGCAGTTCCTGATCGAGCTGGGGCACGACCACCCCTCACCGTTCCAAGAGGCCCAGCACCGCCCGACGGCACTCGACAGCGAGACCACGGTGCTCATCAATGGCGCTGCAGGTGGCGTGGGGCACCTCGCACTCCAGCTGGCCAAGTGGAAGGGAGCCCGCGTCATCGCCGTGGCCTCCGGCGCTCACGAGACGTTCCTGCGCGAGCTCGGCGCCGACGAGTTCATCGACTACACCAAGGACCGGCCCGAGGAAGCCGCCCGTGACGTCGATCTCGTCCTGGACACCGTCGGGGGGCCCGACACCAGGCGCTTCCTGCCCACCCTCAAGCAGGGCGGCGCGCTGTTCCCGGTGTTTCCTGGTGGTTTCGACGAAGAAGAGACCGCGAAGCTGAGCGTCACGGTCTCGAGCGCGCAGGTCCGCTCGAGCGGCGCGCAGCTCACCGAACTGCTACGCCTGCTCGCCGCGGGCACGCTGCGCGTCGCGATCGACAGCACGTTTGCGCTCGCGGATGCCCGAGCGGCGCACGAGCGTGCCGCCCGGGGGCACATCCAGGGCAAGATCGTGCTCACGGTCGCTTAGCGACGAGCCGTCTCACCGATGCGTCCGGCGGTGGGTCGACGCAGTGTGGCGGTCGGTCGCGGGTCGCGCTTGCCGCTCAGACAATGGCAAGCCAGGCGGTCGTCTTGTGGGTTTGCCGCCGGGCGGCCGCCTACCGTCCGGTCGACCGTCCCTGCGCCAAGCGCGCAGTGTGTAGCCCGGCCCCGCAGATGGCAGGGGACCGGGCTGGAGCTGAGAGCCCGAGACCGGGCAGCAGAAGTCTGGGCCCTCAGCCGTCGCGCATTCGGTCGGACATACGCGATCTCTTGGGAAACGACGTCCGCCGCGGACAGACACGCCACTTTGGTCCACGCGTGGCCGATCTCCAGCCCAGAGCCATGAAGGCCGAGGGGCAGGTGAGGACGCGTCAAACCCGGGGCCTGCACCGGTTGCGGTGCTGAGTGCCGGACGAGTTCCGAGCACCTGTTCCGGGGCGAGGCAGTCGATTCTTCTGGGTCGCTCTGGCTGCGACCTGCGGACGCTTGAGAAGGCAGAGGTCACTACACCGGTGGCCGCCGGTTCTGGGCGGGCGGCTGGGTCGCGGTGTCCTTCTCTTCCGGAGGGGCGAGTGTCGTCGCCTGGGATGCGACCCGCCGCCTGGCATCGTCCACGGTCCAGTGGGTCTTGCCGCCAGGGAGATCGTCGATCGCGGCGAACCGCTCGGCGTCGTCCTCGATGCCGGCCAGCACCTGATGGACCGCAAACGACTCCGCTTTCCGGCGCCGGTCGGCCGGCCAGCGTGATGCCGTCCAACGGGCCAGTTCGACCGTCGTCACCGGCAGGCCGATGTCCTTGGCCAGGCGGGTCAGGGACTGCTCCACCCTCGCCGCGGTGTCCGAGACCGGCCTGCCAGGAGGGCCCATCGGCTCGATCTCCAGGGCCCGGTCCCCGATCGTGAACTGCGCGTGGGCCTGCGTCAGCTGTTCGGCCACGCCCCGGGCCTCGGCAACGATCTGCTCGTATCGTGCCTGACTGATGGCTTTGACCTCGAACTCCACGGACATAGTCACTATCCAAGTGCGGCCCGGGGCAAGGCACCTCGGCTGTGAGCGGAGCGGATTCTGCTCCCGTCGCTGAGCGTCACACCAGGAGCCTCGTGATCGCAACGGGCGACCGCAAGTGACCGGTATTCGCATGGAGTTGGGATCATGACGCGTTCGATGAACACCTCCTGTGGCCGATTCATGAACGGTCTCTTCCGGCTAAGGGCACAGCTCACGCCTTGCTTCGCGGGCTGTGTCGTACGGGCGGTCCGAACGCACCGTGCACCGTCACCTGGCTGCCCCTGCTCCTCAGCGCAGTCGCCGGCCTCGCCGCCCCGGCCCTGCCCCTGTTGTGGGCCCTGAGAGCCACACACACGCAGCACACGTCCCTCACCGGCAAACTTCGCGCCCTGCTGGAGAAGCACCAGCGCACCCTGGCCGAGAACGTCAGCGCGGCCCGCGCCCGGCTGGCCGAGGCGGATGCCGCCGTCCGGCTGGCCGACTTCCTCACCGAGCGCAGTGCTCCCGAGACCTACCAGCACTACCGAGGACTGCTGGGCACGGGCCACCATGACCTGGTCCAGCTCGACGAGCGACTGCGCGAGGCCCGCGCCGAATGGGCCGGCGCCCAATCCCAGCAGCCGCCGCCCCTGGAACGCATCGTCCTCTACATCGACGACCTCGACCGGTGCCCCCGGCACGCGTGGTGGAGGTGCTGGCCGCCGTGCACCTGATGCTCGCGCTGCCGCTGTTCGTCGTGGTCGTGGCGGTCGACCCGCGCTGGCTTCTCACATCACTCGAGCACCACTACCGGGATCTGTTCACCTCCCGCGACAGCACGCCCGGCTGGGCCGACACCCAGGACACCGCCACCCCGCTCGACTACCTGGACAAGATCTTCCAGATCCCCTTCGCGGTCCCGCCGACCACCCAGGAGAAGGCCGCACGCCTCATCCGCGCTCTGCTGACCACCCCTGTCGAGATCCCCTAAACCGAGATCTGGGCCCTTCCCGGATTCAACGCCGGTGACAACTTCATGGGGCTGCGCATCCTGGACCCCGAGAAGGCCGCCACCGTCCTGGACGGCCTGGGCATCGAGACACAGACCGAGGCCCGCGACGACGACAGCTCGCAGGAACCCCTCGCCCGCGCCCTGCGCACCCACACCGACATCGTCGACGGCGAGGCCCTGCGCACACCGAGCACCCGCTACCGGCTCGAGGAGCACGAGCTGGTCGTCCACCGCACGGAGGCGTTCCTGGTGCAGGAGTACGTCGGCTTCCTGGGCATCGATCAGCCGAAACGACTGCGTACCCCCGCCGGGATCACCGACCTGTATCTGGCCCTGCCCGAGGGCAGCGAGGTCGTGGAGGCCAAACGTGCCGGCAGCCGTCGGTTCGTACGGGAGGCCCTGGCGCAGCTGCTGGACTACGCCCCCCACACGCCCGACCCGGCGATACGGCTGTCGGCACTCTTCCCGGACCGCCCCGCCGACCGTGATCTGGAGCTGCTGCACCGCTACGGCGTCGACTGCGTCCACCGCACGCACCCGATGACCTTCGAGCGCACGCCGGCACCGCAGGAGGCGCGGGCGAGCATGATGCCCGTTGTGGCAGCAACGCCGGCACGACTGAGGCCGGCCACGTGCAACATGCCGGTATGCCGATGGCCATCGAGAGTCGCGACCACCGGCTGCGCATCTCGCCTCCGACCGGTTTCGATCTTTATTCGGTCCGGGAACACGGTCCGAGGATCGTGGATGTGCGCTAAGCGTGCTGCTCGGAGTCACGTACGGACGCTGCATGCAATCCGCCGCATTTTCCTTCATCTGATGAGCACGGCAGCCCGAAGGAAACGCCTTGGAATGACAAGGTCTATGGGTGACGTGGCCGGTGGCCTGGGTTGCGGGCGAGGGCGACCTGGCCGGTGTCGTTGTGAGCCGTGAGCGTCGGCGGCGGGAAGTCCCCCCTGAAGCGACGTCGCAGCTCCTCGTACAGCTCACGCACGGAGATCGCCTCCGATCCCTCGGCCACGCCGTTGCGCAGGACGTCGATCAGACCGCCGGTGAACGCTGTGTACCTGTTTCCCGGCGGAGCCATCGCGAACTGGAGCGACGCGGCCAGGATCGTGACATCACCGTCCGGCACGACGTTGAAAACCCCGGGCAGAGCGTGGCGCCCGGCGTGACCGCTGTAGCAGCAGTCCAGGATGACGATCTTGTGCCGGGCCGCACTGTGCTGGACCAGAGCGCGGATGTGGTCGAACGGCACGGCAGTGACGGGCGCGTTCGGACGGGTGGAGCGAAGCGCCAGGCTCAGCTCTCCCGACACCGAGTCGTACAGGCTATGTCCGGCGTAGTACACCAGCAGGGTGTCGTCGGCGGAGGCCGCTGCGTGCTGGACGACCTCCAGGATCTCTGACGCGCTCTCCGGATTCTCCAACACCATGACGCGATCGTCGGAGAACGCTCCGTCCGACGGACGGCTGAGCAGCAGCGCCAAGTCGCGGATTCCGGCGTGCACCTGGGGCAGGTCGGCCAGCTCTGTATAGAGACCGGTACCGACCAGGACCGCGTTCGAGCGTTCCGGATCGGGGAGCCTCGAGGACCGTGTCTGCAGCCACGCCCAACTCTCCAAGCCCTTGTGATCCACCCGTACGCGCCGGAACCGGCCGTGAAACCCGGGTACGTCCTCGTACAGCAGGTCCGACACGATGAGCGTGTAGTCGGCCTTGGACCCCCTCAGGACAGCCGAATCGGCCAGGCGGGCGGAGCTGCGCACGGCATCTCCTGCGGCACCGTGCTCCTCCATGGTGACGGCGCCGATGTCCATGGCGACCCTCACGCGCATGGCGTTTCCCTGTTCACGGGCGTGTCGCAGCGCCTGGGCGAGGCCATCGACGAAGCCGGGGATGGCCCTTGGCGCGTCCGCTCCCGGGGGCAACAGGACGAGGGTGCCGTGGCCACGGTCCTGGCGGCCCCACGCGTTGCGGGAGACCCCGGCCATCCGCACCGCGTGGTCGAGGATGTCGCGCAGCGCCTCCCGCTTCCTGCGCTGGGTGGGCCGGCCCATCTTCGCGTATCCGACGATGTCGACGACGATGCAGGCCCTGCGGGTTCCCGGCAGGGCCTGCAGGCTCGTCGTGGCACCAGTCTGCAAACGCAGTCCGATGACCGGCAGGTCCGGCCAGACGACCACGCACTTGTCGAGCGGGGCCGCTCCGTCCGGCTTCTCGTCGTCGTCCACGATGACGAGGAAGCCTGCAGTGGCGGAATCATCCACGGCTGTGAATTGCGCGACCTGCGTCTTCAACGGCCAGGAGAAGGGGGATCCGGTCCGCTTGATCGCCACAGGGCAGTACCGGTCGTCGATGCGCCAGCGCAGGTCGGACGGGCGTGTGTGTCCTGGCTGGCGCTCACCGTCCAGGTAGAGGCCCTGCTCGTCCAGGTACCGCGTCAAATCCTCGGCGATCTGTGCTTCGCTCATCCGTGCCGCAGTGGGGCAGTTGTGGATGTACATGATCAGATGCAGGAGCAACAGGTCGGCATACTGCGGGACACCGCGCAGGCGGGAGAATGTGTTCCTGACTTCCACGGGGCACATCGGCAGCAACGCATCGAGGTACTGCTTTCGTAGCCGGGGCTGTACGTCGGCCGGCGGTTCGCCTCTCGACTCGGCGACGGAGGCCATGAGGTCCGTCACTTGGTCCCAGCGAGGAAGAACCTCAGGGCTCGGAACACCCACCGCCTCGGAGAGCAGCCGCAACGATGCGTCCAGGCCCTCGGTCGACACCCAGGTGAACTCCTTTGCCGGCGGCGTTTGTGCGACCGTGGTCTCCTCATCTGTCGGCGAGAGGACCACCACGTCGGCAGCCGCCCCGGCCACTCCCAGCCGTGCCTGCAACGCTGACCCCAGATAGGCGAACGGTGCGGTCGACCCCGGTGCGTTCTCGTCCCGGAGCCAGGCCGGGAAGTCCGAGGAGTGGCCGATCAGGGCCTCCATGCGTTCGCCCACCCGGCGGCCGCAGGCGAGGAGTTCGGCGGTGGGGACGGCGTCCAGAAGGAGGTCTTTGGCCTCCGGGGTGAAGTCGAACAGGCGGTGGCGGCCCGTTGAGTGGTCGGCCGATGGCAGAGGCTGGACCAGGCCGCCGAGGAAGACCTCGGCCAGGGGGACGGGGCCCTGGTGTTGGTCCAGGCAGGAGTGGACCAGCTGCATCACGGGCACGGTGATCGGGGCCATCGCCGCCAGGTGCGCGGCCAGGCGCAGGGCCTCGGAGGAGGCGGCGCGCGCGAAGTCCCGGACGGACACGGGGATCGTGGCAAGGGCGGCGGGCGTCCTGGTCCGGTCAGGAGCCCAGAGGCTGACCGGGATCGGCCGTGCGACGATCGTGTTCACGGCGGTCCAGGTAGCGAGTCCGGCCGGGGTGAGTTCCAGGACGGGGACCGGAACGGGCGGGGGCGGTGCAACGGCCGGCGGGAGTACCTGATCGGTCACCGTCCAGGTGGTGTTCGCCGCGCCCGGGCGCGGGGACATTACTTGCCAGGTGTCCGCCCGGACTCCGGAGCCTGCCCACAGGCGGCGGGGAAGTGTGTGGAGCACGGCGGTGGGGCCGCAGCGAGCCCAGCCTTCGAGCACCGGGCGCAGCCGTCCGTCGCGCCATGCAATGGCCGTGCCGTCGGTGACCACCAGCACCATGGTTCGGCCCGATACGTCCGCTACCGAGTCCGTCGGCCGGGTCGCCTGCGCGGTGCTCCAGGGGCGTCCGAGGCGGACTTCGGTGCCGTAGTGGATCTGGTGGGTTTCTACCTGGCGGAAGGCGCCGCTGCGTTCGAAGAGGCCCTTGAGGTCAGCGCAATGCCGCTGCCACAGGGGCATGGACACACCACCGTCGATGACCAGGACCAGCCGCAGCCATCGCTCCGGCCGGGCGCGCAGCACCAGTTGGGGGGTGCGGGTGTCGGCCTGGAGGGTGGCGGTGGCCGCTTCGTCGAGTTCACTGAGACGGCGGCTCGGTACGCGCCGCTTCAACGGGCGTAGGGCCCTGTCCAGGAGCAGGGTCGGGCCAAGAGAACGGACACCGGGGGTCCACAGGGCTCCACCCGGCAGTTCGACGGCCGAGGGACCAGAGACGACGGCCAGACGAGGGGCGGTGTGGGGGCGAGGGGTGCCTTTCGCAGGCTTTCCCCGGACCGTGCCGGCTCCGGAGCCGGGAGCTGCTGGTGAATTTGGGACGGTGGCGTCGAGATCCAGGGACGAGGGGAGCGTCGTGTCCGGGGCGTGCGCCGCCAGGGGCGCTGCCGGGCCCGACGGGACACGTGGCGCGAGCCAAAGGATGTCGAGGAGTTCCCCCTGCTCCATGGGCAGCCCGCCGCCCGTTTCGAGAACGCTCCGCAGCTCCTCGAACATCCTCAGCCGTCCGCGTTGAGCCGGTGCAGGACCGTTTTCAGCAGGCCGTCGGCGTCCAGCCGGACTCCTCCGCGGCGTAGGAACACGGCGTTGAGGAGTTGGTCGGTGGCCAGTTCTCCGACGGTCCGCTGGGCCAGGAACGCCATGACCAGGTCGCCGGCGTCGGCGAGGGCCTCCGGGCCGAGGTGGCCCTCGACGATCTCGCGCAGGCGGGCCTCGTCCGGGTCGCCTAGATGCAGGGGGAGGCAACGGCGACGGAACGCAGGCGGGAAGTCGCGTTCGCCGTTGCTGGTGATGACGACGAGCGGGAACTCGGTGCAGCGCACCATCCCGCGCCTCACCTTCGCCGTCCGGTGTGGGTCGGCGGTCAGGACGTCGACCTCGGCCCGGTCCTCGGGCAGCCTGGACAGTTCCGGGATCTCGAAGGTGCCCTCCTCGAAGACAGTCAGCAGGTCGTTCGGCAGGTCGATGTCTCCCTTGTCCAACTCATCGACGAGCAGTACCCGGGGGCGCTCCTCGGCGACGAACGCCGTGCCGACCGGGCCAAGGCGCAGGAAGGAGCCGATGCCGGGCCCGAGGTCACCTGGGCCCCGTTCGAGATTGCCTTCCTGGAGGCGGCCGATGGCGTCATAGCGGTAGAGGGCGTCCTGGAGCGTGGAACGGCTGTTGACGGGCCAGCGCAGTACGGGGCCCAGATCCAGTTCGTGGGCGATGGCCGCTGCGAGGGAGGATTTGCCGGTGCCGGGGTGGCCGGTGACGAGCAACGGCCGGCGGAGGTGGATGGCCGCGTTGACTACGTCCGTCTCCTCGCGGCCGATGACGTAATGGGCCCTGCTCTGCGCGGCGTTGCTTCGGGTTGCTTCGCCTTCGGTGTCGTCGTGTTCAGGGTTTGCGAACCGCCGCCAGGGCGGGGCCTCGGGGATCGGGACGGTGCGGCGCTGACCATTGCCCCGGAAGAGCTGCCAGTTTTCCTGGTCGGCGGGGGAGCCGGGCCCCTCGGGGGATTCCGTTTCGGTTTGCTGGGTCATCGACGGCTCGCCTCTTCGGAGTCGGAGGGGGCGGAAGGATCAGGAAGTTCAGAGAATTCGGAGAGTCCGGTCAGGGACAGCACCGGTGGCAAAGGGCGGTCGGCGGCCTCGAAGACCACCACCGGGCACACGGGATGTGCCGCCGGGTTCACACACGCCTGGGCCCTGTAGTCCCGGACCCGCCAGGGCAGCCCGTCCACGGCCGCCTTCGGCTGCAGTGGGTCGAAGTGGGCGGGCTGGACCTGGCCCGCCGCCTGCCGGTCCCACAACACGACCGGGTAGCCGAGCCGCAAGGCCGCCTGGACCAGCCGGTCTCGGCCGTCCGGTCCCGCCCGCACCACGGCACGGGCCGCGCTGACGTCCGCCATCAGGGCGCCGTAGCCCGCATATCCCTGGGCGTGCTCGTCGTCGAGGAAGACCACCGTGTCATTGTGCCGTCCTGCCCAACGGTTCTTGATGCCGTCCTGCCGCTGTTCCTCGCGCTCGGCGGCCAGGGGAGCGCAGCGGAGGGCGGTCGCCCACTCCACGCCCAGCAGAATGGGCAAATCGTCGCCGTCGTCGGCGCCGTTCCAGGAGTCGACAGGCAGCTGGACGGCGTCGGGCTGCAGCAGAATCTCGACGACCGGGGCCTCATCGGTCACCGTGCGCAGAAGCGAGAGGGTTCGCTTTATCCGGCGCACCACGTCCCGCGGGGACAAGGGAATCGCGCTCTGCTCGGCGGCTTGCACGAGGTCGCCGGCGCCGGCGACCAGCCACATGACGCAGGTGTAGCGCTCGTCGCTGTCCCCGGTTGTGGCGGGGTCGGCCGGTGCAGCGTCCAGCTGGGCCACGACACGGGGCCGGCCGGCCGCAGGGTCGAGAGTGTCCGCCCAGTCCAGCGCCTCGGCGCGGCGCTCGGCCAGACCGCCGTCGTCGACGCCCAGCCGACGGGCTACCCGGTCGGCCCACGCGTGGAGTTCAGCCCGGACGGCGGGAAGGAGCGCTGCGAGCAGTTCGGTGAAGCGGACAACCGCGGGCACCAGCTGCCTGCCCGGGTGAGCCATGCTTTGCCCGCCCGTGTGTTCCTCGAAGTGCTCCACACACGCCATGAGCTGGACCACGCAAGGGGCCTCCTGCGACTTCGGCGGCAGCCACGCCCTCTCGAACGGCTGGGCAGCCCGTACGGCCGCGATCACCTTCGCCGTCGGCGGCAGGCGAGGTGCCCGGTCGAGTACCTCCCGCAAAGAGGCGTACTCCAAGGGAGACAGCAAGCTGGGCACGCCGTGGGTCCGGCCCAGCGACAGCAGCTGATCGGCGGCCCCCCGGTTGCGGGTGTGCACCACTTCGACGAGGGCAGCCATGGCCCGTTCGACCATGAGCAGAGCGTGCGCGAGCTGTTCGTCGGAAGGGCAGGCGCCCAGATGCGTGCTGGGGCAGTGGACGCCAAGGTGCTCGAGGCAGCGCGCCCGCAGGTCGCTGTCGAGCACGTCATGCAGGGCGAGGGCGAGTTGGCTGCGGCCGGTCGAGGCCGGGAGCGGGGTCCCGGGCCACAAGAGGTGCTCCTGGGAGCCGTCCAGAGTGCGGATGTCGATGCTGACGGGGGTCTGCGAGCCGGGCGTGGCCGTCCGGACGTGAGAGAGGAGGACGTCCAGGTCCGGGTGCAGATCGGCAGCGTTCGTCTCCAGCCAGTCGAGCACGGTGTGCGAGAAGACGCCGCTGCGTGTCACCGGGTCGTTCTCGGCGACCTGGCCGGCGGCGGCCGCGCACAGGGCGAACTGTCCGACGGGGCGGCGGCGTACCGTCGGGAAGTCGGCGACTGCGGGTCCCGTCGGATGGTTGTGGTGCTCCAGGAAGGTCGCGCACGCGTCGAACAGGAGCACCTGCTGGGTGAAGCCTGGCAGATCGTCGCGCTGGAGGTACTCCAGCAGGTTGGCGGTGTCGATGCAGCGTTTGTCTTTCGGAGAGGCGTCGGGACACAGCAGGAGACGCCGTTCGCCCTGGCCGAGCACACCGTGGCTGCCCCAGTAGATGTAGAGCAGATCGCCGGTGCGGGCATCGAGGTCCTGGGTGAAGGCGTCCATGAGTTCGTCCCTGGTCCAGGCCTGCTGCCAGATCAGCTCACCGGCCCTGGTGAGCGCGTCCAGCCGGGCACGGCTGTCCTCGTCGGGCGCCAGCACCAGCTGGATGTTGGCCTCGGGCACCCCGCCCTTGCGCAGCCACTTGTGAAAGCGCAGGGCGTCGTCCACGGCGCCGGGCAGATCCCAGTCCGGATGTCGGGGGTACCGTTCGACGCCGACGACCACAGCATGGACGCGCGCGGGGTCGTCGACCGCTCTCAGCCCAGCCATGTGCCGATTGCGGTCCAGACCTGGCGGTTGTCCCAGTAGGCGCTGTGCGCGAACGGGAACGGCTGGTGGTTGTCGACCTCGTGGTCGGTGGCGACGTCGGGGAAGACCTGGGCGGCACGGAAGGAGAGCAGGTCGCGGGCGTCGTAGAGGTTGAGCCACCGGCGCGGGAAGTGGGCGGGCGGCTGCTGGGGGTGTTCGAGGGAGACCAGAGCGCCGGCCTCGTAGAAGAAGGGGGCCTGGGAGCCGACGGTGATCAGCTGGTCGACCCGGCCGATCTCCTCCTCCACCATGAGATCGACGCAGGCCACTCCGCCCAGGCTGTGGGCGATCACGGTGACGGCGTCCCCGGGGGTGTGATCGACAGTACGCTTGATCAACTGGCGCAGCGCCTGGCCTCGGGCCTGGTAGCGGAGGATGTCGCCGATGGCGGGTACGAGCAGGTTGTCGTTGTGGGCGCCTCGGCGGCGCCGGGCATGCCAGGTCAGAGCACGCAGGGCGGGGGCGGCGGCAGCCTTGGCGACAGTGCCGCCCAAAGTGCGACCCTGAGTGTGCAGATCGGCGCCGAGCAGGGAGAGCAAGGCATCCCGCTGGAGGCCGTCCGGAGCGTCGGCTCCTCCGCCCACGGCGTACGCCAGCGTCGCCGCCGTCACGGCCCGGGCGAAGGCGTGCCGGTGCTCGTAGCCGCCCTCGTCCGCCGTAGCTGCTGCGTCCCGCAGTTCCGGCGACGCGGCGACCTCGCGGAGCGCGCGGTCGAGAGCGTCATCCAAGTCGTGCGCGACGAAGGCGGCGCGCACCTGCGCGGAGGGGACGTAACCGGCGAGTTCGTCGAGCAGCTTCCGAGCGGGGCTCTGGCCGCGGCCCATCCCCGAGACAGCGGCGGGGCGCAGGCCAAGCAGGCGCAACTCGTAACCGGGGTCCTGGTAGAGCACACCCCAGACGGCGACGTCCTCGTCATCCTTCTTTCGGCCGCCGCGGGACTCCATGTAGCCAGGGATACTCGCGCCATCTAGCGCCAGCCGCGCTCCGGCCTCCCGGCCCCAGAAACAGCCTCGTACCTCGGAGCCGGGCCGCAGCCGCTCCAGCGCCGAACGCACCGTTATCAAGGTCTTGTTGTACGACTTCTCACGCACACCGGTGCCATGGACGAAAACGACTGAGCGCTGCACGTAATCCCTACCCCCGCGGACGCACGCGGCGGGGCTTCTTCCCCCGCCCTGCCCGATGCTAAACGGGGCGCGGGGCTGCGCGGAGAGAAATGGAGCAAGGCGCGGCCCCGCCGCGATGGAACCGCAACCCTCCTCGAGAGGTTGGCTATGTAGGTGAGCAGGGGCTCTCGAACTGGAGTTCCCGATCGCGTGAATGCTGGAATTATTGGCTTGTTTGGAAGCCCATCCGGGATGCGAAAACCGTGCCCGACGGGCCTGTTCCTTCCTGGGCCAGAGACCCCGCCAGGGGTGCCGGATCTGCCGATCCGTGGAAAATTCCCAGGTCATCGCATTGATGCTGCGGTCGTGTCGAAGCGTGACCGCATCCCGTGGGTCTCTCGAGGCTCCCATCGGCCGTGACGGGGAGAACACATTGCATTCAGACAGGTGACGGTTCTTCAACAGGCTCTGCGCACGTCAGGTTCCGGTGCCGTTGTCAGTTGCAGTGGATAACTTCAAAGCATTGCTGTCCGAGCTCCAGTCGACGGAATGAGCGCCGGAGTTCGCACTTGGGGGAGGACCCGCCCACCCGCACGCGGGCGAGTGTCGGCGAGAGGGATAGGTGTGTCGAGGTCGCGGATGTGGTGGCAGGAGGTCGTACCGGGGGACTGGTACGTGTTCGGGATGCCCGATGACCTAGTGCCGCGACAGGCAACGTTCGCCCCGTCGCG